>JASLAV010000928.1 GCA_030146905.1 Lentzea sp.
GGCTCAAGGAGTACCCGCACCAGCTCTCCGGCGGCATGCGGCAGCGCGCGCTCATCGCGATCGCGCTGGCGTGCCGGCCGAAGCTGCTGATCGCGGACGAGCCGACGACGGCGCTGGACGTGACCATCCAGGCCCAGATCCTCACGCTGATGAAGGAACTGGTGCAGGACCTCGGCACCGCGCTCGTGATGATCACCCACGACCTGGGTGTCGTCGCGGGCCTGTGCGACGAGGTCAACGTGCTGTACGCGGGCAAGGTGGTCGAGAAGGCCATGCGGCACAAGCTCTTCGCCGAGCCGCGCCACCCGTACACGCACGGCCTGCTGGCCTCGATCCCGCGCCTCGACGCCCCTCGGCACTCGAAGCTGACGCCGATCAAGGGCTCGGTCGCGGACAACATCCCGTGGTCCCAGGGATGCGCGTTCGCGCCGAGGTGCCCGAACGCGCTCGACGTCTGCGTGCAGGTCACGCCGCCGGAAGAGGACCAGCTGGGTCGTCTGCTCCGCTGCCACAACCCGGTGGTGCCGGGAACTCCCGCCGCCGAGGAGGTGCCGGTATGAGCGAGACCCTGGTCTCGGTCCAGGACATGAAGGTGCACTTCCCCATCAAGCGGGGCGTGCTCATGGACCGCACGGTCGGCCACGTCTACGCGGTCGACGGCGTCGACCTCGAGATCAAGCGCGGCGAGACGTACGGCCTGGTCGGCGAGTCCGGCTGCGGCAAGTCCACCCTCGGGCGGGCGATGCTGCGGCTGAACGAGCCGACAGAAGGCAAGATGATCTTCGACGGTCAGGACTTCTCCGCCCTCAAGGGCGAGGAGCTGCGCAAGATGCGGCGCCGGATCCAGATGGTGTTCCAGGACCCGCTGTCGTCGCTCGACCCGCGCCAGTCCGTGGAGTCGATCCTGGTCGAGGGCCTGCGGGCGCACGACCTGGACAAGGGCAAGGAGGAGACCGGCAAGCGGTTGCGCGAGCTGCTCTCCGCCGTGGGCCTGCCGACGTCGGCGCTGCGCAAGTACCCGCACGAGTTCTCGGGCGGCCAGCGGCAGCGCATCGGCATCGCGCGGGCGCTGGCGCTCAACCCGGACCTGATCGTCGCCGACGAGCCGGTGTCCGCGCTCGACGTGTCGGTGCAGGCGCAGGTCGTGAACCTGCTGGAGGACCTCCAGGAGCAGTTCGGCCTGACCTACCTGGTGATCGCCCACGACCTCGCGGTCGTGAAGCACATCTCCGACAGGGTCGGCGTGATGTACCTCGGCGGCCTGGTCGAGGAGGCCACCTCCGAGGACCTCTACGAAGAGCCGCTGCACCCGTACACGCGGGCGCTGCTGTCGGCGATCCCGGTGCCGGACCCCGAGATCGAGGACCGTCGCGAACGGATCCTGCTCGCGGGTGACCTCCCGTCGCCGGCGAACCCGCCCACCGGCTGCCGGTTCCACACCCGGTGCCCGTGGCGGCAGGAGACGAAGTGCGACACCGAGCGTCCCGCCCTGCGGGAGCTCAAGCCGGGTCACAAGGTGGCGTGCCACTGGGCGGAGCAGATCCAGTCCGGTGAGATCCAGCCGCACGAGGTGAAGCCGATCCTGGTCGAGGAGGGCGACGGCCTGTCGCCCGACGTCCCGCTCGTGGGACCGGCCTCGGTCACCGAGGCGCTGAACCCGTAGGGATTTCTCTTGAACGGCCGGGGCCCTCTCGTCTTCGAGGTGGCCCCGGCCGTTTCTCCAGGACCCGCTGCTGCCATGGGCGAATGGACAGTCGGGGCTCGATCCTGTTGAGAGCCGCGGAGATCGCCTCGGTCGACGGCCTGGAAGGCGTCACCATCGGGCGGCTCGCGGTCGAGCTCGGCATGAGCAAGAGCGGTGTGTTCTCGCACTTCGGTGCCAAGGAAGAGCTGCAGATCTCGACGGTGCACACGGCGGCGGAGATCTTCGCGCACGAGGTCGTGGTCGCCGGTGGCTCCGTCGTGGACCTGTGCGAGCGCTGGCTCGACTACTCGAAGCGCCGCGTGTTCCCCGGCGGCTGCTTCTTCGTCGTGACCCGCTCGGAGTTCGCCGCCCGCCCCGGCCGCGTGCGCGACGCGTTGATGCTCTTCAACCTGCGCTGGATCTCACTGCTGGAGCGGTTGTGCGGTGACGCGCAGATGGCGTTCGAGGTGGACGCGCTGCTGACCGCGGCCGACCGGTTCGCCGTGCTCTACGACGACGCCTCGGCGTACGAGAGGGTGCGGTTGGCGTTGCGCGCACGGATCGCCATGCCGATCGGGACGGAGATGAGCGTGGCCACGGCGAACGACAACAGCATCGCCAGCCAGGCCTCGTCGACGAGCTGACCGCCGATGAACCCGACGGTGGCGGGGTAGAGGCTCCACAGCGCGGACCCGAGCGCGGCGACCGGTACGAACCTGCGCAGCGGCCACTTCAGCGCACCCGCCAGCAACGCGCCGACGATGCCGCCCGCCGGCAGGAACCGCGCCGCGATGAGGATCGTCTCGCCCTTGGCACCCAGCTGGTCGGCGGTCCACACGACCATGGCGCGCGCCTTGGCGTTCCTGTTGACCCGGTCGAGGGCCCGCATGCCCATGCGGCGCCCCACAGTAAAGTTGATCATGTCGCTCGCCAGGCACCCGGCAGCGGCGACGAGCACCACGAGGTACAGCGGAACCTCACCGGACGCGGCCAGGACGCCCGCACCGATGAGCACGGCCTCCGTCGGCGCCAGCGGCACCACGGCGACCAGGAACAGCACGACGAGACTGGCGGCTGTGGTGCTCATGATCGGTGAACGTACGTGACCGAGATGAACAATCCCGACCTGGGTGTTTCTTCAGCGCACCCACAGGATCGGGCTCCGCTGTCTTGGCGGTGGTGCCGCAAGCGAACGGGGAGGACGCGCCGCGGCGACCGGTGCCGCACGCGTCCTCCCCGGCGCTCGTCCTCTAGCGGTTGGCCCTGTTGATCGCCGAGACGATCGCGCGGAACGAGGCGGCGACGGTGGAGCTGTCGATGCCGACGCCCCACAGCACCCGTTCGCCCACGGCGCACTCGACGTAGGCGGCGGCGCGGGCGTCGTCACCGGCGGAGAGCGCGTGCTCGGCGTAGTCCAGCACCCGCACGTCGTAGCCCACCGACGCGAGCGCGTCGACGAACGCGGCGATCGGGCCGTTGCCGGAACCCGTGATCTCCTGCTGCTCGCCGTCGACCATCAGCGTCGCGGTGATCTCCTCGCGCCCGCTGCCGTCCGAGGTCGCCCTGTGCTTGAGCAGGTACAGCGGCACCCGGCCGTGCAGGTACTCCTCGGCGAAGGCGTCCCACATCTCCTTCGGGTTGATCTCGCCGCCCTGCGTGTCGGTGACCTCCTGGATCACCCGCGAGAACTCGATCTGCAGGCGCCGCGGCAGGTCGAGGTGGTGCTCCTGCTTCATCAGGTACGCGACGCCGCCCTTGCCGGACTGCGAGTTGACCCGGATGACGGCCTCGTAGTTGCGGCCGACGTCCTTCGGGTCGATCGGCAGGTACGGGACCTCCCACGGGAAGTCGTCGACGTGCTGCCCTGCGTCCTTGGCGTCGGCCTCCAGCGCCTCGAAGCCCTTCTTGATGGCGTCCTGGTGGCTGCCGGAGAAGGCCGTGAAGACCAGGTCACCGCCGTACGGGTGCCGTTCGGGCACCGGCAGCTGGTTGCAGTACTCGACCGTGCGGCGCACCTCGTCGATGTCGCTGAAGTCGATCTGCGGGTCGATGCCCTGGCTGAACATGTTCATCGCCAGCGTGACCAGGCAGACGTTGCCCGTCCGCTCGCCGTTGCCGAACAGGCAGCCCTCGATGCGGTCGGCCCCCGCCAGGTAACCCAGCTCGGCCGCCGCGACACCGGTGCCGCGGTCGTTGTGCGGGTGCAGGCTCAGGATGATCGAGTCGCGCTGGGCGAGGTTGCGCGACATCCACTCGATCGAGTCGGCGTAGACGTTCGGCGTCGCCATCTCGACCGTCGCCGGCAGGTTGATGATCAGCGGCTTCTCGGGCGTCGGCTGGATGATCTCCGTGACGGCGTTGCAGACCTCGAGCGCGTAGGTCAGCTCGGTGCCGGTGTAGGACTCGGGGGAGTACTCGTACCGGAAGTTCGTCTCGGGGTAGTGCCGCTCCTGCTGCTTGGCGAACTTCGCGGCGTCCGTGGCGATCTTCTTGATGCCGTCCCTGTCGCTGCGGAAGACCACGCGGCGCTGCAGGATCGACGTCGAGTTGTAGAAATGGACGATCGCCTTGTTCGCGCCGCGGAGGGACTCGAACGTGCGGGCGATCAGCTCCTCGCGGCACTGGGTCAGGACCTGGATCGTCACGTCGTCGGGGACGGCGCCGTCCTCGATGATCTCCCTGACGAAGTCGAAGTCCGTCTGGGACGCGGCGGGGAAACCCACCTCGATCTCCTTGAAGCCCATGCGCACCAGCAGGTCGAACATCTTCCGCTTGCGCGCGGGGGACATCGGGTCGATCAGGGCCTGGTTGCCGTCCCGCAGGTCGACCGCGCACCAGAGCGGCGCCTTCTCCGCGCGCTTGGCCGGCCAGGTGCGGTCGGGGACGTCGATCGTCTCGACCACCTCGTGGAACGGGCGGTAGCGGTGGAACGGCATGCTGCTGCCCAGCTGGTTGTTCCAGGACGGCTGGGACTCGGGAGCCGGTCGCGCGGGCTGGCGGATTCGGCTGTTGCCGGAGGTGTAGGCGTCTTGGGAGGTCATCTCGGTTTTCTCCTGCGGGTCGTCTGCTGGAACGACCGGCGGCAACGCTGAGTCCCGCGACGGGGGGCCGGTCTGATCAGACCCCGTCACGGCAGCGAAGCAGGAGGGAACGCCACACGTCGGACAGAGTAGTCACAGTTCGGTCCTGGATGGAACTGAGGGACCGGATCGTGGGACGTGTCCGGTGTTTGCGCGGTGGTTCTGGGGTGCGGCCGGTTTGCAGGGCGCGGCCGGGCGGGTGGCGACCTCGCGGGGTGCGACCGTGCGGGTGGTCACCTTGAGGGCGGCGAGCTTGCGTCAAGTGCTCGCCCTGGGCTGTGGCCCTGGACCTCGCCGCGCGGAGCTTCGCTCCTGAAGACCGTCCTGGCTCGCTGACCTGCGTTTTCCCTGGCAGTTGTCAGCTTGCAAGTTTTGGTCTGGGCGAACGTGGGAATTGTTCATACATGTCCAGATTACGTACGACCAGTGGCCGCGGCACGGCTTCCCGCGTGATCAGCGGCATCGGCGCCCTCTTCGCCTTCATCGAGATCCTGTTCATCTTGATGGTCGTGCTCGGTGCGAACACGGCCAACTCGTTCTTCGGGTTCATCAAGTCTCTCGCCGATCCCCTCGCGCTCTTCTTCCCCGGCCTCTTCCAGACCGGGAACCTCAAGCTCGACGTGTTCCTCAACTACGGTCTCGCCGCCGTGTTCTGGCTGGTCGTGACCGGTCTCCTCGCGCGTGCGGTGTCACGCTACTGAGGAGTAGATTCCTGACCCATGCGTACGCGCGTGGTCGGGATCGCCGCAGGGATTGTCAGTTGGGTCGGCCTCGCGCTGGCGGTCGTGCTCGTCTTCCACGTCGTGCTCACCGTCGGCGGGGCCAACCCGGACAACCCGATCACCAGCACCGTCAAAGCACTTGCGGAGCCTGTTGCGCTTGCCTTCAAGGATCTTTTCCGTCCCGACGACCCCGGGCTGCGGACGATCGTGAACTTCGGCCTCGCCGCGTTGTTCTGGCTGGCCGTTCGAGCGATCGTCCTCAAGCTCGTCAGGCGCCTGAACTAGGTTCGGGGAATGGCGCGCGACGACTTCTGCAGCAGCTGCGGCACTCAGTACGCCGACACGGCTGGATACCCCCGCAAGTGCGAGAGTTGCGCGCACATGGTGTGGGCGAACCCCTTGCCGGTCGTGGTGTTGCTGGTACCGGTCAAGGACGGGCCCAGGACTGGGCTTCTCACCGTCCGCCGGGCGATTCCCCCTGTCGGAGGGCTGGCGTTCGTCAGCGGGTTCATGGAGCGCGGTGAGTCGTGGCAGCAGAGTGCCGCGCGCGAGCTCGAAGAAGAAGCGAACGTGCGCATCGACCCCGACGAGTTGCGGCCGTTGCACTTCGTGTCGACGCCTGACGGTGGCACGGTGCTGCTGTTCGCCACCGCGCCCGCCGTCAACGCCGAGGACATGCCGCCGTTCGTGCCCAACGACGAGGCTTCCGAGCGGAAGGTCATCTTCGAGTGCGAGCCGCTGGCTTTCCCGCTGCACAACGACGTCGCGACGAAGTACTTCTCAACCGAACAGTGACTGGCCCCATGAGCCGGTGAAGACCGTCTCCGACAACGGGTGCCGCACGCGTTCGCGTTGTTCGCGGGCTTGGAGGTCTTCCGGGAGTTCCTCCAGGCGGCCTGGACGGCCCAGCGCCATGGCCACCAGCGGGCGGACGTCGGACGGCATGCCGAACGCGGAGCGGGCGGCCTCCGGGTCGAAGCCGCCCATCATGTGCGCGATCAGGCCCAGTTCGACGGCCTGCAGGGCGATGTTCTCCATCGCGAGGCCCAGGCCGAACTCGACGTTGGGGATGTCGCCGCGCTTGTCGGTGGTGACGACGCAGCCGATGAGCAGCACCGAGGCGCGGAACGCCCAGGTCTTGTTGCCGCGCGTCAGGGTTTCGAAGATCGTGTCGAACGTCGGTGTGCCGCGCTTGCCCACCACGAAGCGGGCCGGCTGGCTGTTGCCGTGGGACGGGGCCCAGCGGGCGGCCTCCAGCAGGGTGCGCAGCTCGTCGTCCGACACCGTGGCGTCAGCGGAGAAGGCGCGAGGGCTCCGGCGCTGCGAGATCAGCTCGTTCATCAGATCGCATACTGCCAAACCGCGAGCGAGTAGGCGCCGAACCACGCGCTGAACAGCGTCGCCACGCCCAGCACCGTCAGCACCGTGGACGGCCTGCGGCGGGCCAGGACCAGCGCCAGCGGGACCAGCAGGGTGAAGGCGGGGAGCAGCAGGCGGGCCTTGGAGTTCATCAGGCCGTTCGAGCCGAGGTCCATGACCAGCACGCCGAGGCCGTAGACGATCAGCGGCCACTCCAGGCGGCGCTGGAAGGCGTAGAAGACCAGCACGACGGCGAGGGCCAGCAGCCACACCGTGCCCGTCTCCAGGACAGAGCGCGGGTTGCCGAGGTGGCCGAGCGCGAACTCCCACGTCGCCGCGCCGCCGTCGAACTTCGAGCCCCAGCCCCGTTGCTGCACGCCGAACCAGCCCGTGAGGTCGCCGGTGCGGAACGCGACCCAGCCGAGGTAGCCGAGCAGGCCCAGCGGTGCGACGAGGCCGCCCACCCAGGCCCGCCAGTCCTTGCGGTCGGCGATCACGGCCACCAGTGCGGCGAGGCCGACCGCCGCGATCAGCGCCGCCGCCGTGGGGCGGACCAGGCCCGCCGCCGCGCAGCACACGCCCGCGAGGATCCAGCGCTTCTTCACCACGCCGACCAGCGCCCACGCGGCGAACGCGCAGAACGTCGCCTCCGAGTAGGTCATCGACAGCACGACCGCCATCGGCGAGGCGGCGAAGAGCGTGACCAGGACCAGAGCGGCCGGGACCGACCCGTCGCGCACCGCGCGGCCGAGCACGAACAGGCCGTAGGCGCAGAAGAGACCGCTGATCAGGCTCACCGCGAACGCCGCGCCCGCCACGTCCACGCCAGGCAGGCCGTCGACCCACCTGATCAGCGCGGGGTAGCCGGGGAAGAACGCCAGCGGGGTCTCCGCGGTGCGACGGCCCGCCGCGTCGGTCAGGCGCATCGGCACGTCGTCGTAGCCGCCCCCGGCGATGCCGAGGAACCACTCGCCGTCCCACGACCTGAGGTTGTCGACGGCAGTGTCGGTCTTGCCGGTGGCCTTGTTCTGGTACTCGACGACCAGTTGCAGGACGAACAGACCCACCTGGCGCACGACCAGGTAGATGAGCGCCGGCGCCGTCCAGAGCGCGGCGGGGTGTCTGAGCGCGTCGGCGATCCGCGAGCGCGCACTGCTCTCATGCACGGCTGCTGGGGCCTCCACGACATCGGCGCTCGACGACACGCGAACAGAGTAGTCACGCGCATCACGGCTCCAGAGTCTCACCAGGTGGTCCGGGTAGGCTGCCGACGACGTGGGGTTTTAGTCGCGCGAAGGAGGTCAGGTCGGTGGCGCTCGTCGTCCAGAAGTACGGCGGTTCATCGGTGGAGAGTGCCGAGCGGATCAAACGCGTGGCCGAGCGCATCGTCGCGACCAAGAAGGCGGGGAACGACGTCGTGGTCGTCGTGTCCGCCATGGGCGACACGACCGATGAGCTGCTCGACCTCGCCCGCCAGGTCTCGCCGGTACCGCCCGCGCGTGAGCTCGACATGCTCCTCACCTCCGGTGAGCGCATCTCGATGTCACTGCTCGCGATGGCGATCAACTCGCTCGGTGCGGAGGCGCGCTCGTACACGGGCTCGCAGGCCGGCGTGATCACGACCTCGGTGCACGGCAAGGCCCGCATCATCGACGTCACCCCGAGCCGGATCCAGGACGCGACGTCCGAGGGGGCCATCGCGATCGTCGCGGGCTTCCAGGGCGTCTCCCAGGGCTCGAAGGAGATCACCACGCTCGGCCGCGGCGGCAGCGACACCACCGCGGTGGCGCTCGCGGCGGCGACCAAGGCCGACGTGTGCGAGATCTACACCGACGTGGACGGCGTCTACACCGCCGACCCGCGCATCGTGCCGAACGCGAAGAAGCTCGACACGATCACGTACGAGGAAATGCTCGAGATGGCCGCCTGCGGCGCCAAGGTGCTGATGCTCCGCTGCGTGGAGTACGCCCGGCGCTACAACGTCCCCGTGCACGTCCGCTCTTCGTTCAGCAACAAGACCGGGACCATCGTGTCCGGTTCAGTGGAGGACCTTCCCGTGGAACAGGCGATGATCACCGGCGTCGCGCACGACCGGTCCGAGGCCAAAATCACCGTGACGGCAGTTCCCGACCACCCCGGCATCGCGGCCAAGATCTTCCGCGTC
>JASLAV010000938.1 GCA_030146905.1 Lentzea sp.
GTCGCCGTCGCAGATCGCGGCGTCGATCATCGAGTCACCGCGCACGCGCAGCGCGAACACGTTGCTGCCACGCCCCACGAGCCCGCGCGGCAGGCTCAGCACGTCGTCCACGTGCTCCACGGCCGAGATCGGCGCGCCGGCGGCGATGTCACCGACGACCGGAACGGAGACTGAGTCCTCTGTGGACGGCGCGGAGGTCGCACCGGTCAGGAAGACCCGCACGTCCATCGGCCGCGTCACCGAGGGGCCGCGCTTGAGGAACCCCTTGTCCTCCAATGCGGACAGGTGCTTGGACACCGAAGAGGACGACTTCAGGCCGACTGCCTCGCCGATCTCGCGGGTGCTGGGGGAGTAGCCGTGCTCGACGACCCAGTCGCGGATGGCGACGAGGATCTTCTGCTGGCGTTCCGGCAGCACCGTCGTGTCGAGTTCAAGATCGTCGTAGGCGCTCATCGGCCAGATAGTAGTTATCGGGTCGCCCGACACGATCGGGTGGTCGCCTGACAAGACATGCAACCTCAGGGTTGCGCATGCTTCGCGCCATGTGCAACCCTGAGGTTGCACATGTTGACGGACCTTGGGAGTTGTCGTGAGCGTGGACCGGATCGAACGCGAGACCCTGATCGAGGCACCGCTGGAGCGGGTCTGGCGGCTGGTGACGGAGCCGGGGTTCTGGGTGGCCTCCGAACCGTCGGGCACCGCCGTCGAGGGGGAGACGACCGTGTGCAAGAACGAGCAGTACGGCGACTTCCCCGTGCGGGTCGAGACCGTGACGCCGCAGAGCTACGTGTCGTACCGCTGGGCCAGTGCGTTCGCGGGGCAGGAGCTGGCCGCGGACAACACGACGCTGGTCGAGTTCACCCTCACGCCGGAGGGCTCGGGAACGCGGCTGCGCGTCGTCGAGAGCGGGTTCTCCTCGCTCGCCGGCTCGGAGGAGCTGCGCGTGAAGGCGCACCAGGACAACACCGGTGGCTGGCAGGAAGTCCTCGACACGTTCAAGAAGAAGGTCGAGAGCCTTTAGGTTGGTCGTGTGCCCAAGTCAGCCGACCGCGGTCGCCGCACCCGTGAACAACTGCTCGACGCCGCCGCCGCGCTCGTGGGCGAGGTGGGCTGGGGTGCGGTGACCACGCGGCTGGTCGCCGAACGGGCGGGCGTCAACGCCGCGCTCGTGCACTACCACTTCTCGTCGGTGTCCGAGCTGCTGTCGACGGCCGCGCTGCGGTTCGCGGCGAAGGCGCTCGCCGGGGCGCTCCCCGAGGGTGATCCCGCCGACGGGATCGAGCGGATGTTCGAGGAGCTCGGCCGCTACACCGGCGCGGACCCGGAGTCGTTGCTGCTGGCGGAGGCGTTCCTCGCGTCGCACCGGTTGCCCGAGCTCAGGGGCGGGCTGTCGTCGTTGGTCGCGGACTTCCGCGCGCGTGTCGCCGACTGGTTGCGGGCGTCAGGTGTGCAGGACGCCGACGCGGTGGCGTTGTTGCTGGGCGCGGCCATTGACGGGCTGGTCCTGCACCGCGCGCTGGACCCCTCCGTCGACTTCCGCGTGGTCGCGGGCCCGTTCCGACGTCTCGTCGCGGGCTGACCAGGCGTTCTTCGCAGATTTCTGGTCGTGGGGAGGCTGACGCGTGCTAAGTTGGGCATATGCCCAAGTCGAACGCCCAAAGCGCGCTGGTGGTGGGAGCGGGGATCGCCGGGCTCACGACGGCGTGGTGGCTGGAACGCGCGGGGTGGAACGTCCTGGTCGTGGAGCGGGCGCCCTCGTTGCGCGCGGGCGGCTACATGATCGACTTCTTCGGGCCGGGGCTCGAAGTGGCACGGCGGATGGGCCTGCTGCCGGAGCTGGAACGGCGGCGGGCGCCGATCTCGTCGGTGACGAGCGTGGACTCGCGCGGCCGGCGCCGTGGTGAGATCTCCGCTTCCGCCTACGAGTCGGTCGCGGACGGGGTGGTCAGCCTGCTGCGCGGCGACCTGGCGTCGGTGATCCACGCCGATGTCTCGGCGCCGATTCGTTACGGCACAACGGTTTATTCGATAGACGATGGCCGCGTGACGTTCTCCGACGGGTCGGTGTCGGAGTTCGACCTGGTCGTGGGTGCGGACGGCGTGCACTCCCGCGTGCGGGAGCTGGTGTTCGGGCCGTCGTCGGAGTTCGTGCGGTACCTGGGGCACCACACGGCCGCGTTCTCCTTGCGGGACACGTCGCTGAGCGCCCGGATCGGCCACCGCTACCAGATGCTGACCGTGCCGCACCGGATGATCGGCTGCTACGCCGTGCGGGACGGCGCGGTGGCCGCGCTGATGTTGTACAGGTCGCCCGAGCAGACTTTGCCCGCGGACTCGGCGGCGGTTCTGCGCGACCGGTTCGGCGACCTCGGCTGGGTCGTGCCCGAGCTGCTTTCCGCACTGCCGGAGGACATCTACTACGACGAGGTGTCCCAGGTGGACATGCCGTCGTGGCATCGCGGGAAGGTCGTGCTGGCCGGTGACGCGTGCGGGGCCGTGTCGCTGTTCGCCGGCCATGGCGCGTCCCTCGCGATGACCGGCGCGTCCGTGCTGGCGGAGGAGCTCGCCGCCGGGACGGACGGCGCCTTCGAGCGCTACCAGGCGCGGATGAAGCCCGCGGTGGCGCGCACCCAGGAGTTCGGGAGGAAGTTCATCGGCTGGATGGCGCCCGCGTCGGCCTGGCGGATCTCGGTGCGCGACCTGGTTTTCCGCCTGTCCGGGCTTCCCGTCGTGCGGAACCTGATCCGCGGCTCCGTCACGCCGGACCTCACCGAGAGCCTGCGTCGTACGCCTCGCGGTTGAGGAGCACCTGCTCGATGTGCTCCTCGGCCCACGTGCACAACGCCGGCAACGGTGCGTGTGACGTGCACCCGAGCTCCGTCAGGACGTCGTGTGGCACCAGCCCGGCGACAACCGGTTCGCCGGCGTGCACCGCGGCAGCGACGCGGTGGGCGCGATGATCGGCGGCCGACCCGGCCGAGGAGGCCGCCTTCCGGGGCCCGGCCTGACCCGTCCGGTCACGACAGGTGGGAAACACCGGGAGACGCTCCGCTAACGAAACGGCGGGTCTGTCACGCGCTCGGGCGTGGATCACGACAGACTGGGTGCGTGGATCGGGAACGCAAGTGGGCGGACAAGGGTGAGGCCATCGGGCACGGCGTGAGCTGGCTGTCGCGGTGGAGTCTGCGGGTGGCGCTCGCGGCGCTCGGCTTCTGGATGGTGTTCTGGCTCGTCGGGAAGCTCTGGGTGGTCGTGATGCCCGTGCTGCTCGCCCTGCTGATCACCACGGTGCTGTGGCCGCCTGCCCGCTGGATGATGTCGAAGGGCATGAACTCGGCCCTGGCGGCCACGATCGTGCTGCTGGTCGGCCTGGGCGTGCTGGGAGGGGTGATCGCGGCCATCTCGAGCTCGATCGCCTCGGGTGTGCCGGAGATCGCGCAGAGCGCGCAGAAGGCCGTCAAGCAGCTGCAGGACTGGGCGAGCGGACCGCCGCTCAACCTGCGCGGCAGCGACCTCGACCGGTTGATCTCGCAGGGCGTCGACCAGGTCCAGGCCAGCATCGGGTCGATCGCCAGCGGGTTGCTGACGGGCGCCGGCGCGGTGACGTCCGGTGTCGTGACCGGCGTGGTGGCGTTGCTGCTCGCGTTCTTCTTCGTCAAGGACGGCATGCGGTTCACGCCGTGGGTGCGCGGCCTCATCGGTGAGCGCGCCGGTGCGCACGTCACCACGGTGCTGGAGCGGATCTGGGCCACGCTCGGCAGCTTCATCCGCAGCCAGGCCGCCGTGTCGCTGATCGACGCGGTGTTCATCGGGCTCGGCCTGCTCATCCTGGGCGTGCCGCTCGCGATCCCGCTGGCCGCGCTCACGTTCCTCGGCGGGTTCGTCCCGATCGTCGGCGCGTTCATCGCCGGTGCGCTGGCGGTGCTGGTCGCGCTCGTCAGCAACGGCCTGACCACGGCGCTCATCATGCTCGCCATCGTCGTCGTGGTGCAGCAGATCGAGGGCAACGTGCTGCAGCCCATCCTGCAGTCGCGCGGCCTGCGCCTGCACGCGGCGGTGGTCCTGCTGGTGGTCACCGCGGGCACCAGCCTCTACGGCATCGCGGGCGCGTTCTTCTCCGTGCCGGTCGCCGCCGCCGTGGCCGTCGTCATGCGCTACCTGGGCGAGGTCATCGAGGCGAGGTCCGCATGGGGCACGTCGCAAGCCGCCGGGGATGAACCGGCGGAGACCGAACGTCCTGCCGAGTGATGCCCGAGCGGAGGAGAACCCAGGACCACGACCAGCACCGGTCCTGCGTCGAGTGACCCTGCGCAACAGGCCTGGGATCGGGACGAGGGCCGTCCGATGGACGGCCCTCTCGGGTGTGCACGGCGGAGACGTGCGACGCGATGCCGGGTCACGCGGCCTGGAAGGAACCGCCGTCGATGCGGAAGTCCGCGCCGGTGATCCAGCCGGCCCGCCCGGACACCAGGAACGCAACCAGTTCGGCGACCTCGGCGGGAGCTCCCGGACGACCCATGGGAATGCCGCCGACCCACTGCCTGAGCATCTGTGCCCTGGGATCGTCCGGGGGCGCGTCGGTCAGCAGCGCGGACACGGTGTCGTTGACGACCAGTCCCGGTGAGACCCGGTTGACCCGGACACCACGGCCGGCGAACTCGTTCGCCAGGGCCTTGCTGTAGGTCGACAGCGCGGCCTTGGCCGTCTCGTACGGCGCGTCGGGGCCGATCGGCAGGTGGGCTCCCACGGAGGTGACGTGGACGATCACGCCACCACCGCGGGCGACCATCCCGGGAAGCACCGCGCGATCCAGCCGCACCGAAGCCAGCAGGTTCAGCCGCAGCGCCTGCTCCCAGAGTTCGTCGGACGCCGAGAGCAGGCCGTCCGCCGGCGGTGTACCGCCACCGGCGTTGTTGACCACCACGTCGATCCCGCCCATCAGGTCGGTCGCGGCCTCGGCCAGCCGGCTGCAGCCCTCGGCGGTGCTGATGTCAGCCGGCACGAACCGCACCGAGGAGGGCAGGGTGTCCGGGGCGGTGCGGGCGGCGGTGACGACGACGGCCCCGGAAGCCGCCAGGCGGGCGGCGACGGCCCGCCCGATTCCCTTGCTGCCCCCGGTGACGAGCACGCGTCGACCGCGTAGTCCCTCCATCTCGACGGCGGGCGTGGTGGTGGGTTCGGACATGGTGTCGGCCTTTCGGGAGGAGGAGTTCTGCGCGGGACTCAGCGGTCGGACATCATCGGAAGGACCCGCTTCGCGATGCGGGCCGCGGTGGAGGCGGCCAGCACCCTGCCGAAGATGAAGGCCAGGGCCGCGTTGCCCCGTCCGTCCACGACGGCGGGACGCCCACGGCCGAGCGCGGCCAGCGCCGTCCGCGCCACCTGCTCGGGCCGGCGCAGGCGTGCCCGCGACGCGGTGTTCATCGCGGGTCTCGGTGGGCCCGGGACAGACGGCCACGGCGCGCACGCCGGTACCCTTGGTCTCCGCCCACACCGCCTGGGTGAAGGACAGGACGAACGCCTTGGACGCGCCGTAGGCCGCCAGGTACGGGGTCGGCTGGTAGGCGCCGGTGCCGGAGATGTTGATCACTGATCCGTGACCGCGCCGGATCATGCCGGGAAGCACCCGTGCGGTCAGTTCGGCCAGTGCCCCGACGTTGAGCTCCAGCATTGCGCGCACGCGCGCCGGATCGGTGTCGGCGAGTGCGCCCGCCACGCTGCTGCCCGCGTTGTTGACCAGCATCTCGACCTCGATCGCGGCGTCGTCGAGTCGCCGGGCGAGGTGACGGGGGGACTCCCGGTCGCCCAGGTCGAGCGGCACGGTGAGGACGTCGACCCCGTACCGGGCGCGTAAGCGCGCCGCCGTCGAGTCCAGACTGCCGGTGCCGCGAGCCACCAGCACGAGACGGGCGCCGTGCCCCGCCAGCCGTTCCGCGATCGCGGCTCCGATACCGCTCGTGGCACCGGTCACCACCGCGGTCCGGCCCCTCATCTCAGCTGCGGTCGTCATGTCCGCCAAGCTAAACTTTGACATCAGTGTCAATGTCAACACCGGAGATTCGTGGTGCGGATCGGAGAGCTCAGCGCGGCCACCGGGGTGAGCACCCGTTCCCTGCGCTACTACGAGCAACAAGGCCTGCTCCAGAGCCGCCGCCGGGCCAACGCCTACCGGGAGTACTCCCCGGACGCGATAGAGCAGGTCGAGTTCATCCAGGACCTCTTCGGCGCGGGCTTGTCCTCACAGCTCATCCGCGACAGTCTTCCGATGGTGGGACAGTCACGGTCCCCGGTGTCCTGCACCGCCCTCCTCGCGCGTGTCCGTGAGGCCCGTGACGAGCTCGTGCGGCAGGAACAGCGCTTGTCGGCACGTCGGAAAACTCTCGACAGCTACCTCGCGGGCGACAGCACACCGCGCGGCATGACCGCAACCAATCCTCCGTCGGGCAGCCAACCGGTGGCACCACAGGCCGCGAGCTGAGCGTCAACGGCCAGGAGAGCGGATCTTCCCGCACCTGCGCCGATCAGCTCACCGGCATCGCAGAGCTTCTTTCCGCGCCAACGCGCCACAAGCGATGGTGGATGTTCTTCGTCGGCTGCTGACGAACCAGCGCCTCCGAACATCCGCTGTACAGCCCTCAGGGGCACTGCTTCCGGAAATCGGATATCTCGTCGGCACTCGGGTGGCTGGCGTCGAGTGGCGCTGAGGGGGCGATCACCAATCGCCCGGCGGCCTCGGCCAAGCCGTCGTACTGCTCGTCCAACGCTCCGGCCGCACCGCTGAAATGGGCGATGAGGAGCACCTCGGGACGAGGTCCGGGCTCGAGCACGTCGGCTATGCCACACGCGAGTTCGACCAGCTCCTGTGGATCCGGCGTGAGCTCGTCATGAGCTTCACATCTGGCGTCGGCCCGGACTCGGGCCTGCTCGAAGGACTCGTCGTCGTCCTCGTCGAGCGCGACCTTCAGATCATTGGAGAGATCCTGAAGCCCGGTGTCCAGGACGCGGTTGCCCGCTTCGAGAAACGCGGTGGAGACGGCGTATCCGAGCTCCCGTCCGGCTTCGTGCTCCTCGACCGCGGCACGGCTCAGGTTCCGCTGGTGGAGGTGCAAGCCGCAGGCGAGATCCAGGTACCCCTGCGCACTCGGTTCGAACGGTTTGTCACGGGTCAGCCAGACCGCCGCGCCGACTGACATGAGAACGAGAACCGACGCGGCGACGACAACGGGCCTGCCCCACCGTCGCGTGATCATCGTGCGATGCCAGCGAAAGGTGCCGAAGGCGACGAGAGACAGGTTGGCCAGCTCCTCCGCTGTCCAGCGGGGGATTGCGACCAGGGAAGGGAATACTCGCCGAGGCCGAACACCAGCACCTCGGACAGGTGCGGAGGATCGTGCTCACCGCTGCCCATGGCCGGAGCGAGTCCTTTGCTCGAAGACATCCGGGTCAACGCAGCATCCGGCTTGGCCGGTCCGCCATGACGACGAGTGCTGGGTTGTTGTCCGTCTTCCGGCCGGGTGTCATCCTGGTGGCATGGTCTCGCGGGCCGGCAGCCAAGCGCACTGGGACGACGGGAAGAAAGCCTGCGGGGCACCGTTGCGCTCAAACGTGATCCGGTGTGGATGGATGTTGGCGGTGCTGCTGTTCATGGCGGCTTGTGCGTCTGAACCTGCGTCGACGCCACCACCACCTGCGCCGGCAACGAGTGTCCCGTCTGCCGCGTTGCCGCGTACCACCGGCATCGCGGTCACGCCGGAGCAGTTGGCCAAGGCTGACCCGTGCGACCTGGCGAACCAGGACTCGCTGGCCAGGTTCGGCAAGGTGTCACTCGACATCGGCATCGCGTTCACCGAGTGCGAGCTGACCCTCCTGATAGGGCCCCACGACGTGGTGACCGTACAGGTCTCCTTCGAATTCGTGCCGTCCGCCGACGCGAAACCGATCACCCGCAACGGCGTGACGTTCTACGGCGACGAGGACACCAACTGGTGCCGCCGGTACGTCGTGGTGGCCGAACGGTCGACGATCTTCGTCGCCGCACGCCGTTCTCCGCTTCCCGGACCCGCGTGCGAGTTCGCAGACGCGGTGGTCGACGGGATGATGCCGCAGTTGGTGCGCGGAGAACTGAAACCGGCCGATCCGGCACCCGAATCCCTTGCGTGGCAGGACGCCTGCCACGCCATCGACTTCGCCGAGATCCGGCGGATCCTCGGTCGTGATCCCGTCACGCTGACCCCTGCGTACAACAACCAGACCTGCACGGTGGACACCGGTGGTCAGGCCGATCCCGGCATCCTGGTGACCTTCACCCGCTCCAACCGGCCGAAAACCGACGAACAGACTGACCGCGAGATCACCATCGACGGCCACGAAGCGGTCACCGACACCTGGGTGGGCGGCGGCACAGGCGCGAACCGCACGCTCCCGAGCTGTGCGGCCAAAGTGGTGTACCGACCTCTGGACCGCCCGATGGGTATCAAGCAGATCGAACAGCTGCAGGTCAGCGTGTACCGCGAGGCACCAGAGGACACCAGCTGCCAACCCGCGGCGGACCTGGCGACCGCAGCTCTCCGGAAACTGGGCGACTAGGGCCTGTGTCGAAGTCTCGTTCGATGGGAGCCGCGCCTGAGGTGGTTCATGGCGGTGCGGCCGGATGGGCCGCATACCGCTGTTGTACGTGGGCCGTCCGGCCGTGCCGCCAGGGGCCGCGTCAAGCCCGGCTATCGAGAACACGGACTTCGATACAGGCCCTGGCAGGGGGCCTCATGCACGTCGATGAGAGCCAGGCCCCGCGCATCCGGCCCGGCTGTGGCGACGTCCCGCCCTGCAGCGCGCCATCCCGCGGTGAGCCGTCGAATGGTGGAGACGGTCAGCCGAAGTCGTTCCAGAACGCGCACTGGTGCGCGCTGGTGGCGTCCACCGGGGCGATCCCGCCCGTACCGGTGCGGAACTGCTGGGAGACCGGCGAGTGCGGGGTCACCGGCGGCCAGCGCGGGGTGTCTCCATTGGGATCGCCGGTTCGTGCGAACCGGGTCCAGTAGCCGATCATGGTAGTTGCCAGGGCTCGTTGTGGTTCGGTGTGCGGCACCCGGTTCCCGTTCCAGTCCACCGGTTTCCCGGCCATGTCGAACAAGTAGGTCAGCTCTGCACCGTGTCCGGCACCATCGGGCATCGAACCCGGGGGAACCGGTGCGTAAGCCGGTGCGGTGCGGTCGGCGAACTCGTAGGCGAAGGTGGGCGTCCGCGCGGCGAACAGCTGTGCGTCGTGCAGCTGTGGGCAGGCCATGCTGCGGTCGGTGTCCAGCGCCGCCCACGCCAGTGCAGGGGTGTCGTAGTGGGCCAGCGGATAGCGTTGCCGCACACGTTCGCCGGCCGCGCCGAACGCCTGCTCGGTCAGGGTGTGGAACCGGTCAGGGGTGATCGGCAGGTCAGGCAGTTCGGACCAGGCGGTGACGAACCGGGCCTCGTCCCTCGTGTGCCCGGTGAGCACCGGCATCGTGGGAAACGCTCCTGCGGTGACCGCGTCGTCAGGAGCCAGCGGGAGCGTCGGCGTACCCGAAGCCGGGGCGCCGAACTCGATCATCCTGCCCAGCAACGCCTCGGCAGGAAGTGCGCGCAGGCAACGCAGTGCGTCCGGTCCGGCCGGACAGCCCAGCTCGGTCGCCGCCGCGGCTCCGCTCGCCACGACGTCCTGCCGGGAGGGCCAGTACGAGCGCTCGCCGGTCGAGGGAGTGGTGAACCCCGGTCCGATCGTCCAGCCCGCGAACGAGCAGCTGCCGCTCTGCAGGATCACCTTGTGGAACAGGCCACGCGCGCGCGGTGAGGTCAGCTGGGCGCAGCTGTCGATGCCGCCCGCGGACTCGCCGAACAGCGTCACGTTCCTCGGGTCGCCGCCGAACGCCGCCGCGTTGTCCCGCACCCAGCGCAGCGCCGCCTGTTGGTCCAGCAGCCCGAACGAGCCCGAGTCGGCGAGTCCGGGATGGCCGAAGAAACCGAACACGCCGAGCCGGTAGTTGACCGTCACCACCACGACGTCACCACCGGTGGCCATCCGCCGCGCGTCGACTTCGTTTCCCGTGCCGCCGAAGTTGCCGCCGCCGTGCAACCACACCATGACCGGCTTCGGCCCAGGCGTGCGGCGTGGCGCGGTCACGTTCAGGTACAGGCAGTCCTCGCTGCTGGGGTCGAACTCGCCAGAAGCCTGGCGGCACGGCAGCGCGTGAGTGCCGGCATCACGCACGCCTGACCACGGAATCACCGATCGCGGTGCACGCCAGCGCAGCTCGCCGACAGGCGGCTTGGCATAGGGCACACCGGAGAACCGGAGCACGTGGTCGTCCACCACGCCACGCACCAGCCCCGCCGTGGTGCGCACGATGTCTTCGGGTTCGCCGTCGACATCCGCCGACGCTCCCGTCACAAGCGCTGCCGCCACCGCTGTGCCTACTGCCGCGAATCGCCACCGGACCACTGCTGCTCCCCCTTCTGCGCATCGGACCGTCCCAGCCTGCGGCCCGGCTCCTGCGGCCCACCAGTCACGAACGGGTGGCACCGGTGCGCCGGTCGGTTGGCCGTCCGCGACGAAAGTCATTCATGGCACGACGAAAGTCATTTCGTGCGTGTGACCGGTACGCCTGCGATGCGGCGGACCTATCCTCCCGGAGTGATCGACGCTCCCCGCTGGCTGCCGCCGTTCACGGCGGTGCTGGCCGTGCTCGGCGCGCTGTTCGGGCTGGCGGTGCTCCCCGGCCCACCCGGCTCCCTGGTGCCCGCACTCACGGTCGGCGTGGTCGCGCAGCTCGCCGCGACCGCCGTGGTCCACCGGTTCCGCATGTCAGCTCCACACCTGGGTATGGCGGCGGTGACGGTGGTCGCGGCGCTGCTGTTCCTGCTCGGCTCCCCGTGGCGCCCGTTGCTGATCGCCCAAGGGGTGCCGTGGGTTCCGGTCATGCTGGCTTGGGCGACGATCCTCGCGGTGGACAACGCGCGCACTCCGCGTCAGTTGCGGATCGCTGCGGCGTTCGCGTTCCTCTACCCACTGGCTGCGGGCCTGCGCCAGATGCTGGACGGTGACGGTCCCTCCGCGCTGTCCACGCTGGCCGCCGCAGCCGCCCCGATTCTCGGTGGCCTGGCGATCGGGCTGGCAGGCCGGTTGCGGCGGGCACGGCGGGACCGGGTGGCCGCGCTCGCTCGTGAGCGGGCCGAGGTGGCCAGGCGGGCACGGGACGACGAGCGGCAGCGCCTGGCCGCGGAGATCCACGACAGCCTCGGCCACGTGTTGACCTTGCTGGTGTTGCAGGCCAACGCGTTGACCGTCACCACCACCGACCACCATGCCCAGGACGCCGCGAGGCGGATGAGCCGCCTGGGCACCGACGGCCTCACCGAACTGCGGCAGCTGCTGCAGCTGCTCAGCCCGCCGGAGCGGGCCACCCCGGCTGTGGCCGCACTGGTGGACGACGCGCGGGCCGCGGGACAGGACGTGCTGCTCGACCTGACCGGGGACGTCGACGGGTTGCCCCCGGTCCTCGCGCGCATCCTGCACCAGGTGGTGCGGGAGGGCCTGACCAACGCCCGCCGACACGCGCCGGGCGCGACCACGAAGGTACGGGTCGCCGTGGGGGACGACGTGCACGTGGTTGTGCTCAACGGTCCCGGTGGCTCGGATCCCGGTCCGGGCACCGGGCGGGGACTGGCCGCGGTACGGCACAACGTGGCCGTGCTCGGCGGGATCTGTGAGCACGCGCCCACCGATGACGGCGGCTACGCTCTGCGCATCAGCCTGCCCGCCGGCAGCGCTGAGGACTCGGACGACACCGGGGCGGGGGAGCAGCGGTGAGCACGGATCCCCAACCGGTGCCGGTCGTCGTGGTGGACGACGAGCCCATGGTGTGCGAGTTCCTGCGCACCATCCTGTCCGCGACCGGCGAGATCACCGTGGCCGCGGTGGCACACGACGGCACCGAGGGCATCGCCATGACCCGTCGGCACCATCCCTCGGTGGTGCTGATGGACCTGAGGATGCCGGGCATGGACGGAGCCGCCGCGACCCGCGAGATCCGCGCACTGCCCGACCCGCCCGCCGTCGTCGCGATGACCACCTTCGACACCGACGAACACGTATTCGCCGCCCTCGACGCCGGAGCGCACGGCTTCCTGCTCAAAACCACCCCACCGAACCAACTGGTACCGCTGGTGCTGGCCGCGGCGACCGGTGCGTCGGTGCTCTCTCCCGAGGCACTGCGCCGGTTGCGTGAGCGCCGCGCACCCAAGCCCCGCCCGCGCCCCGACGCGGAACTGGACGCACTCGGCGAACGGGAGCGCGCGGTCCTCGCACTGGTCGCAGAAGGACTGTCCAATGCGGACATCGCCGCCCGGCTCTACCTCAGTGAGGGCACCGTGAAAGGACACGTCTCCCGGCTGATGGCACAGCTGCACTGCGCCAACCGCACACAGCTCGCCTTGCGCGCGGCCCGATGACGGCTGCGAATCGTGCCAGTCACCGCTCGGCACGATCGGCGCGTGCGCTCGAGGTTGAGCCGTCAATGCTCGACCTCGCACCTCCAAGAATTGTCCAGTGGCCCCCTTTCACGGCCGCGACCGATCCGAAGTGGCTACCGCGGGTCCACCTGAAGAGTCACGGTCCGGTTCAGGGCGGGGTCTGCGCCCGCGTGCGGGGCGCTCGACTGCTCCGCCGACCGCAGGACGAACGCGGTCGGCGGCTGGTCGCCCGCCACCGCGAGCACCTCGACGGCCGCGGCCGCCCTCGCCACGGCTGTCGCCGATCCGCCGGTCGCCGGGCCGCCGGGTACCGCCAGCCCGTGCCCCAGCACCGTCACGCGAACTTCTTTGCCGCGCAGCACCTGTCCCCAGCGTTCCAGCTGCTGCCGCCCCTGTGGGCTCAGCATGGTGCTGTCCGGCAGGAACATGCCCTGCAGGAACACCACGCGGACACCGGTGCCGATGGGTTCGACGCGTACGTCCGGGGTTGCCAGCGACGCCATCAGCGCTGGGTCCGCGGTGTCCGGGGTGACGGCCACCGGCTGGGTCGCTGCCGGTGTGGATGTGCGGGCGTCGGGCGGTTGCTCGTCGTGTGCGGAGGTGATCGGGAGGAGCACGGCGGCCAGCGCGACGGTGACGAGCGCCAGTGAGCCGCCGATGAAGGCGATCGGTACCGGCTGGGCACGGCGCCTTCCCCTGGTGATGTCGGAGATCAACCGCGTGCCGGCCAGTGCCGAGGCGTGCGCCGGGTCCGCGGACAGGACCTCGGCCCACACAGCCTCCGCCTCGGCCAGGTCACCGCGCTGGGCGTGCACTCTGGCGAGCAGGTCCAGGGTGGCCGGGTCACGGCCGAGGCCATCGAGGATCAGCTTCGCCGCGGCATGATCACCTGCCCGTGCCAGATCCGCCGCTCGTGCCCGGTCGACATCGCGTGCGTGGGAAACGGCGTTCATCGTTGCCGTCCGTTCATGCTGCGGACGCCACCTGGCGAGCGGTCCTGCCGGCCGGCGGGCCACAGCCCGCGCAGCTCTTGGTTGATCACGGGCAGGAGGCGCCAGTTGCCCTCGGCGAGTGCCTGGTTCCCCTCGGCGATCAGCGCTCGGGCACGCACCGGCTGGGACAGCTTCGGCAGGTTGGAGCGGAAGTGGTGGAAGATGGCGATGTCGTAGGTCTCGTCGCGCTTCATCACCGTGGTCGCGAGGTGGACGGCGCGGTTGAGCAACTCCTCGACGGCGGCGCGGTCGGGGTCGGCGCGGAGGTCCGCTGCGCGGCGTTCGACGTCGGCCAGTTCCAGGTGGTCGTCGGCGGCGCCCTTGCGATCGAGCAACTCCCGGCAGTGCGCGATCTCTTCGTCCAGCTCGTCGAACAGCGCTCGCAGATCGCACTGCTCCTCGACCTCGTCCAGCACGGCGTGGACGTCCCGCAGGCGCTGGTCCGCGGCTGCCGCGCTGCCGTGGTCCGAGGCGGCGGCACGGACCTCGTCGCGAGCCAGCAGCAGCATCTGCTCGCCTTCCAGCTGGTCGAGCTTGCGGCGGGCCTGCGCCGGCACGCGTCCGTTCTCCTGCAACGCGGCCAACCGGCCGTGCACCTCGCGCAGCTCGCGTTCCAGCGTTGCGGCGTCGGGCGGCCGCACGTGGGAGAGGTCGATCTCGGCTTCGAACTGCTCGTCCACCAGCGGCACGTCGGCGACCACGGTGACTCGCCGCGACTCGTCCACCTCGACGGTGATCTCGACCTCGCTGCCGCTCGGCAGGTCGACCCGGACGTCCTTGGGCCGGATCTCGATCAGGCCGATGCGCAGGTTGCGGTCGGCGCGCGTTCGCTCGCCCTCGACGAGCGGAATGCGGATGACCGCGTCGGAATCGGTGCGGTGCAGGGCGATCGTGGTGTAGAAGGTGCCGGACATCGCGGCCGGCAGCCTGGCTCCCTTGCGCAGGACCGGCGCGAAGGTTCCGTCCGCTTCGGACAGTCCGAGGGAGTTGGTCAGCACCTGCCCGCCGAGCTCGTTGGTCACGTGCGTGATCGACACAACGGGCGGGTTCACCTTGTACCGCATGCCATCGACATCGATGAGCAGCAAGGCGAACGCCGATGTCGTCCGCTCGTTCAGCTTCACCTCGGTGACGAACGTGCCTCGCGCGTCGAGGCTGACCTGCGGCGTGCGGAACGGCGGCGTGCCGGTTTCGTTGTCCAGGACGACGTGGAACCGCGACCAGTCCTGCTCGGTCGTGCTCTCGAACCTTCCCTGCACCGGGACGATGTCCAGGCTCGTGGTGCGTGGATAGCGGAGGTCGGCGGTGAACTCGCCCGCGATCGCGCGTGCTTTCGGGCGGTCCAGCGGGACGGTGCTCGCGAACACGGCCGCACCGCGCGCGACCACCGTGCTCGGGTCCTGGCTGTGGTCCAGTTCGATGCCGAGGCCCACCGCGGGATCTGCGAGCCGCTCGCGCAGGCCTGGAGCCAACGTCGTCCCGCCGACCAGCAGCAGCTTGTCGATGTCACCGGTGCCGAGACCGGCCGCGGTGAGTGCTTCGCGGCACAGGTTGATCGCGCGGAGGTAGTACGGCTCGGCGACGCGGTCGACTTCGCCGCGGTGCAGCGCGTGGTCGAACGCCACCTTGCGGCCGCCGACTTCGAGTTCGACGTCCACCTCGGCGACCTCGTTGCGCGACAACGCGATCTTGGCCCTTTCCGCCGCGTCTTTGAGCAGCGCGAAGTTGCCTCGCCACAGCGGGTCGTCCCTGCGCACGTCCCGTACACCCAGACCGGCCTCCACCGCCGGTACGAGCAGCCGTTCCACGATCGCCCAGTCGATCAGCTTGCCGCCGAGGTGCGGGTCGCCCGCGTGGTCGAGCACGCGCAGCTCGCCGTCGTGGGTGCTGACGATCGCGGAGTCGAACGTGCCGCCGCCGAAGTCGAACACCATCCAGTACGCGTCGGTGCTCTCGTTCTGGAAGCCGAAGGCGAACGCCGCCGCCGTCGGTTCCTGGACCAGGGGGCAGTTGCCGAACCCGGCCAGCGCCGCCGCCTCACCGGTGGCGTTGTTCTCGTGCAGGCGGAACGCGGCGGGAACGGTGATGACCGCCGCCGGCGGTGCCTCGCCGAACACGTGCGCGGCGTCGGCTCGCAGCGACTTGAGCACCTCTGCCGACAGCTGTTGCGGTGTCAGGGAAAGCCCCGCCTTCGGAAACTGCCTGGCCGCGTCGGCGAGTCCCATCTCCTGCTTGAACTCGATGTGCACGTTGGCGGGGTCGCTCGGGATGCGGTCACGTGCGCTGCGCCCGACGTGCGTGACGCCGGGTTTGGGGATCCACACGGCGGAAGGCGTGTAGTCCCAGCCCTCGTTGTTCTTGACCACCGACACGGTGCCGTCGTGCACGACGGCCATCGCGCTGTTGGTGGTGCCGAGGTCGATGCCGAAGTCGATGGTGTCACGCATCGGTTTCCTCCAGAACGTCACCGGGGTAGCCGACGATGACCTGCCCCATTTGAATGCGTTTGCCTGCCAGGTAGACAGACGGGCGGACGGTCTCCCGCACGATCTCGTGGTGCAGCGACGGATCCGGTTGCATCGTCAGCACCTCCAGCGACAGACCGGGGTGGAAGGTCGTTCCGTCGTGGTCCTGGATCAGCAGGCCCGCCTCGTCCAGCGCGCGCTGGGCCGCCTGCAGGTAGCGGCCGACCCGCTTGGCCTCACGCGAGTCCTCTTCGGCGAGGCGGGAGAGCCTGCGTTGCGCGCGCCAGAGGTTCGTGGCGGCGTCGGCGAGGTCCTTCTCCTCCAGTGCCGGGCCGCCTGCATCCTCGATGGCCTGCGCGGTGAGCTGCTCGACCACCGCGGTGAGCGAGACCGGGTCCGGCCAGCGCGGTGCGGCGATCCGGAACTCGCGGTGGAACCGCCTCTGCCCGCGCCACTTCGTCCACCTGCTCATCTGCGGTCCTGCCAATCAGCGAACAGCGCGTACACGAACGGGGAGACCAGCAGGAAGGCGACGCCGGACCACAGGAACGGCACCACCGCGTCCCAGGGCGCCGAGCTGACCGCCCACCAGCCGAGGACGAACGCGCAACCGCCCACGAGGTAGGTCGCCACATCTCCCATCAGCGACCGGTACCAGTCCGCGGTGAGGACTCCCATGGGCGCCCAGGAGAACAGGACGGTCGCGACCACCGAGACCCACGTCGGTGCGTCGAGCAGACCCACCACGGAGGTGGTCATCGCCGCGACGAAGAGGGCGAAGACCGCCAGGTTCGACGGCCAGCGGGGTGGCAGCAGCGGGGCGGCAGCCGTGGTCAGCTGCACAGGACTCCGCGTCACCGCGTTCTGCCTCCCGCGGTCCACCTGCCAGGACTGGACCGGTGTGGCCGCCAGGTTGTCCTCGATGGTCTCCCGGTCGCCCGGCTCGACCACGAACGACAGTGCCAGCTCCATCAGGTCGGCCGCGCGGTGCCGATCGGCCGCCTTCAGCGCCAGTCCGCAGTTGTTCAGCATCACGGCGACCCTGTTGCGCTGCTTCGCCGACCACCGGTACCGCTCGTGCGGCGCGAGTTCCTCGAGCCGGTCGGCGAGCTCCGGCAGTTCGGCGACCAGGTCGGCCGCCCTGCCGTTCGCCCTGTCCGTCAACAACCGGTGGACGTCGTCGACCAGCTCGTCGATCCTTCTGGACGTCGGCTCGGCGGCGGTGCGGCGCGCGTCGTCGATCAGCCCGGCCGGCACGTCCCACGTGTCGAGCAGGGCCGCGAGCGCCGGTGTGGTGCCGGCCAGTGCGACCTGTGGCCCGAGCAGCGCCCCCGGCAGGGCGCTTCGCAGCCCGTCCACCGTGGACCCTTCCATCCTGCGGTCGGACAACGTCGCCATCCGGTGCCGCACGTGGGCCCAGAACCCCGGGTGGTCCAATGCGTCCATCCACGCGTCCGCGGCGTCGACCCAGAGGTCCTCGTCCGTCTCGGCGTCGAGCGCCTTCGCGTGCGCCTCGACCGCGGCGTCGTGCGCCTCGTGGACCTCCGCCGGGCATCCGCAGGCACCCGGTTCGCCCCACCACCAGAACAGCTCGTCCACCAAGCGGTGATCAGGACGTTCCAGCGCGTCGAACGCCGCGCGCACCTCCTGCGCCGAAGGCGGGCGCCGCAACGGCAACCGCCGGTCGCCGGGAACCGTGCCGCTTCCGAGTTCGAGTGCGCCGAGCAGCAGGTGACGTTGTGCGCGCACCTGCGCAGGCCTGGCGTTCGTGGCGAGCCCGACGACGCGGAACGGGTTGCGCCGGTACAGGTCCGGCCCCGCGATCTCGCGCAACCGGGTCGCGGCCACGCGACTTCTGTCCTGGCTGATCGGCATGAGATCACGCTATGGCCGTGGTGCCACCCGGCGCCGCCCGCTGACCTCTTCCTGCCAGCGCACCCTGGCGGGCAGGGCACGGCGATCACGATCGCAGCACCATGAAGAGGATCGGGGTGCTCGCCTTCGCCGCGACCATGACGTGCCCCTGGGCAGCGGCGGCCGCGGGAGCGTCGGATCCAAGCCCGTGCCGTCCGTGCGGCGCAGCATCCAGCCACTGTGCTCGGCGCCCGCGTGGGCGAGCAGGCTCCGGTGCGGCGATGGTCACCCTGACCAGCTCCGTTGTCGTCCTCGGTTCCCCACCCTCTCCCGAGGCCGCTTCCTGCCGTGAGGGCTTGATCGCTCATGCACCTACCTACGATCGCCGGATGCGGACCAGCGTGAACCGGTTCGGCAGGTAGCGGCCACACGGGAGGACTTCTCTAGGATGGGACCCGCGATGGGAACTGATCACGGGTTCGGGGACCTGGTGCCGCGCGGCACCGGGCCGAGAGCGACGGT
>JASLAV010000940.1 GCA_030146905.1 Lentzea sp.
GGTCGCTCAGACCTTCGGGGCGCGCACGTCGGTTGACGGCGGCTGCGGCTGCTGGTGCCCGTTCTGCTGGGCCGCCAGCAGGTCGCGGATCTCGATCAGCAGCTCGACGTTCGACGGCTCGGCCGGGCCGGCCTCCTCGCCCCTCTTGCGGCGCTCCTGGATCTTCTTGATCGGCAGCACGAGGACGAAGTAGACGACAGCGGCCACGATCACGAAGTTGATCGTCGCGTTGATGACGTTGCTGAAGTCGACGTACGTGTCCTCCTTGCCTTCTCGCAGTTGAATGCCGAGACCCCTGGTCTCGGTGCTGCCCAGAGAAGAGATGAGCGGCTTGATGAGGCTCGTGGTGAACGCGGTGACGATCGCGGTGAACGCGGTGCCGATGACCACGGCTACAGCCAGGTCGACGACGTTCCCGCGCATCAGGAAGTCCTTGAATCCCTTCAGCATCAGCGGAGGGTAACGGCTAACGCGTGGTCCAGTGACATCGCGGCGACACGGGTTGCGTCAACTCTCGGCAACGTGAGGACGACGACTTGGCCGCGGGTCTCCCGCACCGCCGCGTTCTCGGCGAGCACTTCGCCGGAAGACGACACCACGTCGACGCGGCTGCCCACCCGCGTGACGCCGGCCAGGCCCTGGTCAGCCATCCGCACGGCCACCGAGGCCTGGTCGGTGGAGGCCGTCGCCAGGTCGAAGTCGGTCAGGGGGACGCCCGCTCGCGCGGCGTCGGTCAACGTCCGGCCCACCAGGTCGGAGACGCCGGCGAACGAGCCGGACACCGGGGTCGCGAGCGACACCAGCCGGAGGTCGGAGTCCGACAACGGCACGCCGGGTGGCAGGTCACGTGCGGCCACCACGGCGGGATGGCCCACGTCCGGCCAGAAGGCCGTCGAGGCGGCCATCAGCGCCAGGACGGCGGCCAGCGCGCGGCGCCACACGGCCGACGGGCGGCGGCGCGTCAGGGAGCGGACTCGGTCGAGGACTGTGGCGGAAAGGGTCATGCCCTCGACGGTAGGGCTGTCGAGGGCATGTCGAACCGGGCTGAGTCGCGAGCTGTGGACAACTCGCGATCTTCAGGACGCCGCGGCCGCCGGGGTGCTCGTCGAGGTCGAGGACGAGGACGTCGAGGACTTCGAGTCCGTGGAGGACGAAGACGACGTCGACGTGGGGGAGGACGCCGCCGGAGTGGTCGACGACGAGCTCGAACGGCTGTCCGTGCGGTAGAAACCGCTGCCCTTGAACACGACACCGACGGCGCCGAACAGCTTGCGCAGCTTGCCCGAGCACTCCGGGCACTCGGTGAGGGAGGCGTCGCTGAACGACTGCACAGCCTCGAACCGGTGCTCACACGCGGTGCAGGCGTACTGGTACGTAGGCACTGGGTTCGCTCCTAGATCTGGCACTCGACCGTTGTGAGTGCCAACACGATTTTCGCTCAGATGCTTCCCGTAGCGCAAACACACCAGGTCAAAGTCACAGCCACCGCAGGCCCGCCGACGGCGTCAGAACGCCGTTCATCCGCACGTCGTGCGGCTCCGCGGGCACGGACGGCAGCACCTCCGAATCCCGCACCACCGCCACCAAAGGCGCTTTGACCAGCGGCAACGACCTGTCGTAGTGGCCCTTGCCCTTCCCGAGCCGCACCCCGTCGACCGACACGGCCAGCGCAGGCACGAGCACCAGGGAGGCTCCAGCGATCGCCGAGGGACCGAGCCGGTGACCGGTGGGCTCCAGCAACCCCAGCGCCGCGGGCGCGAGCCCCGCCGGTCCGGTGTGGACCGCCCAGTCGAGCGGTGAGTCGCCCGTCACGATCGGCAGCAGCACCCGGCACCGCAGTCCGTCGAGCCACGACGCGTCACCCGGCTCCGAGCCGACCGGCAGGAACGCGCACACGGTCTGATCAGGCCGGACGTCCAGCGCCGCGACGTGGGCGGCCAGCGAGGAAGCCTCGGAGGCCCTGACTTCGGGCGGCAGACGACGTCGAGCGGCGAGCAGCTCCGAGCGCAGAGCGGCCTTCCGGTCACGAAGATCGGACGTCATTGGTGGGTATCCCCCGGTATGTCGTTAGCATCGCAGCCCATGAGCAGCGCCTTCCACACCGCTATCGTGCCCGCGGCAGGTCTGGGCACCCGTTTCCTCCCCACGACCAAGGCCGTGCCGAAGGAGTTGCTGCCGCTGGTCGACACCCCGGCCATCGAGTACGTGGCAAGGGAGGCGGCAGAGGCGGGCGCCACCAGGCTCGTCATCGTGACCTCGCCGGAGAAGGCGTCGGTCGCGAACTACTTCGACGCCAACCCCGAGCTCGAGAAGACCCTCGCCGACCGCGGCAAGTCCGACCTGGTCGAGAAGATCCGGCGCGCCCCGCAGCTGATCAAGGCCGAGACCGCGCTCCAGGAGCAGGCACTGGGCCTCGGCCACGCCGTCGGCTGCGCGGAGGCCAACCTGACCGGTGACGACGAGGCCGTCGCGGTGCTGCTGCCCGACGACATCATCCTGCCGACCGGCGCGCTCAAGAAGATGGCGGAGGTCCGCGAGGAGAAGGGCGGCAGCGTCCTGCTGGCGTTCGACATCCCGCGCGAGCAGATCTCCGCGTACGGCGTGTTCGACGTCCGCGACACCGGCAACGACGACGTGAAGCAGGTCGTCGGCATGGTCGAGAAGCCCAAGCCGGAGGACGCGCCGTCGACGTTCGCCGCGGCCGGCCGCTACCTCCTCGACCGGGCGATCTTCGACGCCCTCAAGCGCATCACGCCGGGCGCCGGCGGCGAGCTGCAGCTCACGGATGCCATCGCGCTGCTGATCAACGAGGGTCACCCCGTGCACGTGGTCGTGCACCGCGGCGGACGACACGACCTCGGCAATCCCGCCGGATTCCTGCGCGCTGCGGTTGACTTCGCACTCGAGACCCCGGAGTACGGACCCGATCTGCGTGAGTGGTTGCGGGAACGCCTCGACAACTCCTGAGCGCGAGGACCAATCACATGAGGTCAGTGGACGAGCAGCTCGCTCGGGTGATCGCCGCCGCGGTGCGGCCGGCACCCGTGCGGGTGGCGATCTCCGAGTCGCAGGGCCTGCTCTGCGCCGAGGAGGTCGTGGCGGAACGCGCGTTGCCCGGCTTCGACCAGGCCGCCGTGGACGGCTACGCGGTGCGCAGCGTCGACGTGTCCGGCGCGAGCGCGAACCCCGTGCAGCTGCCGGTCGTGGGCGAGATCCCCGCCGGGTCACGACAACCGCGCAGACTCCAGCCGGGCCAGGCGGTGCGGATCGCGACGGGCGCGCCGCTGCCCACGCTGGCCGACGCCGTCGTGCCGCTCGGCTACACCGACGGTCACCAGGCCAAGGTGACGGTCCACCGCGGCGTGCCGTCCGCGGGGTTCGTCCGCCGCACCGGTGAGGACGTGCAGACGGGCGACGTCGCCGTCCGCCGCGGCGCGTCCATCGGTGCGGCCCAGGTGGGGCTGCTGGCCGCTGTCGGGCGCAACAAGGTGCTCGTCCACCCGCGCCCGCGGGTGTCGGTGATCTCGCTCGGCGAGGAGCTCGTCGACGTCGACCGCACGCCCGGCCAGGGCCAGGTCTACGACGTGAACTCGTACGCGCTGGCCGCCGCCGCACGCGACGCGGGCGCCGAGGTCAGCAGGGTCGGCATCATGTCGGCCGACCCGCGCAGGCTGCGAGAGGTCGTCGAGGGACGCCTGCTGCTCTCCGAGATCGTCGTCATCGCCGGAGGCGTGGGCGGCTCGGTCGGCGACGAGGTCAAGGCGGCGCTCGCGGAGCTCGGCGACATGGACGTCGGCCGGGTGGCCATGCACCCCGGCTCCGCGCAGGGCTTCGGCAGGCTCGGGCCGGACGCCGTGCCGACGTTCCTGCTGCCCGCGAACCCGATGAGCGCGCTGGTCGTGTTCGAGGTGCTGGTCAGGCCCCTGATCAGGGCGGCGCTGGGCAAGAAGAACCCGTACCGCCGCGCGGTCTCGGCACGCCTGCTGTCGCCGCTGCAGTCGACGAAGGGCCGCAGGGGCTTCCTGCGCGGCCAGCTGCTGCGCGACGCGGACAACGGCGAGTACCTGGTGCAGCCGCTCGGCACGTCAGGGTCGCACCTGCTCGCGTCGCTGGCGGAGGCCAACTGCCTGATCATGGTCGACGAGGACGTCACCGACATCTCGGTCGGGCAAGAGGTCCTGGTCAGCTTCCTCGCCCAGCGCGGCTGACGAGCGGCAGGGGATGAGCGCCTTCTCCGACCTGGGACGCCACCCCGGCTGGCCGGTCCGGCTGGGGCCCGTCGAGGTGCGCGCGGGAACCGTGACGCTGCGCGGACCCCGCCTCTTCGACGGCTCGCGCTGGTCGAGGCTGAGGATCCGCGACCGCGCGTACCTGGAGCAGTGGGAACCCACGGCGCAGGAGGGCTGGGACGAGCGCAACGCCGTGCTGTCCTGGCCCGCCCAGTGGTCGTCGCTGCGATCGCTGGCCCGCCGCGGCAGCTCCCTGCCGTTCATGATCATGGTGAACGGCGAGGTCGCCGGCCAGATCACCGTGGGCAACATCGTGCGCGGCTCGCTGCAGTCGGCCTGGATCGGCTACTGGGTGGCGGCCGATCGGGTGGGCGGAGGCGTCGCGACGGCGGCAGTGGCGTTGCTCACTGATCACGCTTTCCGCGACGCTGGTCTGCACAGGCTGGAAGCCACCGTCCGCCCCGAGAACGCCGCCTCGATCCGCGTCCTGACGAAGTCCGGGTATCGCGAGGAAGGCCTCTTCAAGCGTTATCTGGATGTTGCCGGGCAGTGGCGTGACCACCTCTGTTTCGCTCTCACCACCGAAGACGCCCCTGATGGCCTAGTGCGCCGTTTGGTCGCACGCGGAGAGGCCCGTCTTCCCTGAAGTTCGCGTCCGTTCGTCCTAATCACTTCACCCAAAAGTGGGTGATACACCACACTTTGGTACGCACCGCGCTCGGCGTGCCTCCGACACAGGTGTGACTGTTGTGACTAGCGTGGTGACAGCACCACGCGTTGGGCCGGGGGAGGTGAACGGGGAATGCCGAGTTCGCTGATCATCGTTGCGCTGGTCGTGGCGTGGCTTGTGGTCCTCGTCCCCGTGGTGGCCCGCAAGCGCCAGGAGAGCGCGCGCAGTGTGGGGGAGGAGTACGACGCCATGCCCGACGCCGAGTACGACGACATCCACGACATCGACATCGACGACGACTTCTTCGACGAGGAGGAGTACGTCGAACGCCCGTTCCGGCGCGGTCGCGGTGGCTACGACCCGGAGGTCGCCGCGCTGGTGGCGCAGGCGAAGTACGCGTTCCGCCGCAGAGTGATCGCGTTCCTGCTGGCCGCCGCGGTGGTGACGGGAATCGCGGCCGGGGTGTTCTACACCCCGCTCTGGTACGGCCACGGCGCGCTCGACCTGGTGATCGTGGGATACCTGACCTACCTGCGCCGCCAGGTGCGGATGGAGGAGGAGATCCGCGCCCGCCGGCTCGCCCGCCTGCAGCAGGTGCGCCGCCGCCGTGCGACGGGCCCGCAGCCGCAGCAGGAGACCGCGGCCGCCACCGACGCGCCCGAGCAGTCCGTCGAGGACGCCGAGACCACCCAGGTCGAGGTCGTCGCCGTCGAGGAGAAGCCCGCGCTGCCACCGTTGCCGCGCTACGAGCACCACGTCCGGCCGGGCACCATTCCGGTCGACTCCGACGACGAGGACCCGGTCTTCGTCGAGCTGGATGGACTGGAGTCGCTGCGCTTCCGGGGTGCCGTGGGCGCTTAGGAGGGGGTGGTGAAACACCCCCTCCGAGACTGCTATAGTTCTCTCGTAACACCGCAAGGGGCTGTAGCACAGTTGGTAGCGCGTCTCGTTCGCATCGAGAAGGTCAGGGGTTCGATTCCCCTCAGCTCCACTCGTTCCGAGGGCCGAGTCTTATCTGCAAAAAGCGCAGATTGAGACTCGGCCCTCGGTGTTTTTCTGGGGGCCAAGCCCCCAGGCCCCAGCCGGGGCGAGCCCCCGGACCCCCGTAGGTTCACCAGCGGACGCGGTGCGCTGTCGGTGGGGGACGGTTGGTACGCCGTTTGAGTGACGTGGGTAACAACCTGCGGGTGGGGCTGCGATGTGCTGGCCATGACCGCATCCGTGCTCTGGCAACAACTGCCCAAGAACTCTCGTCGTGCCGTGCTCGTGATCGCGGCGGTGTTTCCGCTGGCCGTTGTCGCGGGTTGCGGGCAGCCGTCCGGCGGACTGGCGTCCTCTGGTAGCTCGGCTTCTTCCACCACCGCAACGACGACGTCCACCACGACGACGACCACCACTACTCCGCCGCCGGTCACCGTGGCGTCCGTCGTGGACGGTCGTACGGTGGCCTTGTCGAACGGTGCCAAGGTGTTGCTGCAGGGGCTGGCCGCGCCCGGTGAGTGCTGGGCGGCTTCTGCGGTCGAGTTCGCCACCAAGGCGTTGGTGGGCAAGACGGTCCAGGTCGTGGGCTCTCAGGTGCTGCTGGCCGACGGCACCGACTACGCGGTCCTCGCGGCCGGCCAGGGCTTCGCCCGTGCGGTCGACGGAGCGGAGGCCGCGATCGCGCAGGCGGCTGCGGTCGCGAAGCAGACGGGGCTCGGGTTCTGGGGTCCGTCGTGCGGTGGGCTCGACGTGAAGCCGGCGCCGCAACCCGTTGCGCCCCAGCCGCAGCCGGTCGTGCCGAAGCCGCAACCCGTTGCGCCGCCGCCTCCGCCCGCTCCCGCGCCGCCGGCGTCGGCGTACTACGCGAACTGCGACGCGGCTCGCGCGGCCGGTGCCGCACCGCTCTACGCGGGACAGGCCGGGTACCGGGCGGCGCTCGACCGCGACAAGGACGGCGTCGCGTGCGAGTAGCTCTTCCGCTGCTGATCGTCGCGGGTGTCGCGGACGTGGGGAAGCCGACCGTGGGGTGCGTGTCCCCAGGTAGCCTTCCCCGCATCGCGCAGGCCAGTTGAGAGGCAGCTCACATGAACGGACCGTTGCCCGACAGAGTCACCGTCATCCCGCCGGACGTCCTGGCGCAGATGAAGTCGTTCCCCCTCCACGGCGACGAACGGCTGCAGAACAAGCTCCTGTGGAAGTCCCCCAACGGTGACACGATCGTCGGCCTGATCCGGATGGCGCCGGGCGCGCGCGACGTCGGGCACAACCACCCCTCGGCGACGCAGCACACTTGGGTCGTCGACGGCACGGTGAGCATCGGCGGTGTTGAGGCCGGCGCGGGTTCCTACGCGTTCGTCCCGCCGGGAGTCGACCACGAGACCGTCGCGGGTGACGAGCCGGTCACGATGTTCTACATCTACCAGCCGTTCGCGGCCGAGCACGACCACGACCACGGCGACCACTGAAAACAGCCTTGGTGTGCAAGGTTTTTCGTGCTCACCCATCTGTGGGGTGAAGTTCGGCCACGAGCACGGCCACCGCAAATAGGTTGTCGTGCATGAGGTCTGTGGTCGCCGCGTTATTACTCGTGGCCGTCACCTCCGGAGGAGCGGCGGCATCAGCCGACGCACCCGCCGCGAGGTGCGCGGCCGCCTTCCCCGTCGTCTCCGGCACGGAGACAGCTGTCGAAGCACGCGTCCTCACCGGCTGCACGGCCGGTGAGCTCGTCGTCTTCCGAGCCGCACTCGTCGTTCAGGCCCACGGCGCCTCCTGCGCCGCCACCTCCTCCGCGATCGAGGCGGATCCCGCCGCCAGGCCGCAGTGGGTCCGCGCTCGTCTGGAACTGGCCTGCGCACCCGGTGAGAACGGCCTGCTCGGCTCTCGGACCACGGTCGAGATGCACGGCACGCACGACACCGCGACCTACAGCTCCGGCGACTCGTTCGCCGAAGCCGGTCCGGCCGTCCGGCACCGGTGGACCGTCGAGTTCGTCGCGGGCCTCGGTGACCTGCCGGGGGAACCAGACCCGGCCGCGGAGCTCAGCGGGTCGGCGGGGGAGGGGAGCTCGCGGGTGCGGACCGACCACGAGGTCCACGACGGCTGAGCGATCCCTTGCGGGATGATGCGCCGATGCGTCCCGAGGTTTTCGTGGTCTGGGCACATACAAGTCCCGGCTGGGACGTCGCGCGCACCCGAGCGTGGCGGGACACCCTGTACCGGTTCGCCGGACTCCTGCACCGCATCGGCGCCAAGCCCGAGATCGACCTCTACCACCAGCACGAGCCCGTCGACTGGTCGACGTTCTGCTTGCAACGCATGGAGGACGCGGACCGGATCGCGGTCGCCGTGTCGCCAGGCTGGGCGCTCGCGTTCAGCGGCCGCAACCCGGACAGCCGCGGTGTCGAGTACGAGCTCAAGCACCTGCGCGGACTGCTGATGCGGCAGCCGGAGCTGTTCCAGCGCAAGGTGATCGTCGTCGTGCTGCCCGGTGCGACCCTCGACGACATCCCGCCCTCGCTGAACTGCGTGCCGCACTTCGTGGTCGACCCGGCGGAACCTGCCTCCGCCCTGGACCTGGAGCACCAGCTGTCCGGGCGGCCGATGTACTCCACGCCCGTGCCGCGCCTGCGGGAGCTGGCGCGCGCCGGTGATCCCGAGGTCGTCGCCGAGCTGCTCAACACCACCGTCTACCTGCCGGACCCCGGCCGTCCTGGCCTGGTCGCGGCCGACGTCACGGGGCACGAACGGTCGGTGCTCGCCTTCACCGGACTGGACCGGCTCGTCGCCTACCGCCGGCTCAAGGGCTTCTCCTGGAACGACCGGTGGCTCGAGGTCGAGGGCGCGGAGCTGTTGCCGCTGGTGGCACCGCTCGGCGTCGGGGTCGTGGTCGACGCGGGAGCGTCGTGCGACGAGGTGGTCTTCGTGTCGGCCGCCGATATTCGGGGGCTGATCGGCTGACGCTCCGATACCGTTTCACACCGAACTTCCACCGGCGGGAGGTGCCGTGAGCGGGTTCAGCGTAGATCCAGCGGAGGTACGGGCACTCGTCCGCCCGCTGTCGCAGGCAGCCGAGGACGTCACGTCCCTCGCGCGCCACCCGGACGGACAACCGGATCCCTCCCGTGGTGAGCTGTTCGCCGCGCTCGCGCGGTTCCGCGACGCCTCCGACCACGCGACAGCCGAACTGGTGCGCGACGTCGAGGGCACCGCGGACCGCCTCGTCGACACCGCCCGCCATTACGAACAGGTGGACACCTTTCCCGCGTGAGCCTCTCCAGCGACTTCCACTCCCTCCTGAGCGTCCAGGAGTGGCTGAAGCGGATGCGTGACGAGTGCGCAGCCGTGGGCTTCGCACACGCCAAGGCGACGGCGAGCGGGTGGACCGGCGCCGCGAGCACGAGGTTCGACGACTACCGGTACCGCGCGAGGAAGCGGTGGCTCGACGTGTCCGACGCGTTCGAAGTCGCTCACGACGCCGTGGAGACCTACCTCTACACCCACGTCGAGGTGAGCCGTCTCGTCCAGTACGCCGACCCGGAACAGGTGGACCGGCTCTGGCGGCAGCTCGCCGAGGAGGAGCACCTCGCGGTGAGGGCGGTCGGCAACGCGACCGACGAGCTGAGACACGTGCGCTCCGAACTGCGTGACCCCGAACCCGTCCCCGACCGCGTCGTGGACCGCGTCCCGGCCTCCGCCGTGCAGCGGGTGGTCGTGGAACCGGCACCGCTTCCCGTGCTGTCGCGTGCCGAGGACTTCCTGGCGAAACCGCACGTCGAGACGGTGGTGACGACGCTCGCGATCACCGCGCGCTACCCGCGGTGGCGGAGGTGGTCAACGGGACGGGACCCTGCCGCGTTGTAGAGGTGGAAGTGCCCTGGGCGAGTACAACGCAGTGATCAAGGAAAGGGTTGCTGTGGCGTCAACCGCAGACCGATCACGCACCGTAGGCTGACAGGGCGCCTAGTCTGGGGGTGATCGCGGAAGGGGTGGTGTGGGTCGTGGGGCTCGCGGAGTCCTTGCTCACGTGGCTGCACGGCTTCGTGGGCGCGAGTGTCTGCCCCGGTGACTGGGTGTGGACCACCACAGCGCTCGGCGCGGTGCTCGGGTTGTTCCCCACGGTCGGGGCGCTGCTGGCCATCACGGTGCGCCGGATCGTCGGCAACTCCTACGGCGCGGTGACGGGCGCGATCTTCGCCGTGCTCGGCGTCGCCAGCTGCCTGGTGCTGCCGTGGCTGATCATGCGCGGAACCGTGCAGGGTCTGGGCAAGCGCACCATCCCCGGGTCCGGTTCGCTGGACGACCTCACCTGCTTCAGCCAGTTCTCGCAGGGGCAGTACCTCGTCGACGGCACGCCGTCGATCATCGGTGTGGCCCAGCGGCCTGGCGAGGCCCCCGTGTTCCTGCTGGCCGCCGGCATCACGGTCGTGCTGGCGTTGCTGTGCCTGCTCTTCGTGATGCTGCAGGCGGGCTCGGCGTTCCGCCTCGGGCCGAACTGGCCGCGCCGCGTGTTCTGGCCGCCGTTCCTGGTGCTCCTCGCAGCCACGTCGGCACTGCCCGTCACGCTGGTGGGCCATGTGCTCCTGGGCTTTCTGCCGATTGCGGTAATCGGCTCAATCGTCGTGCGGATTTTCGGGTTGACTACCGCCATGCTCAACCGCCCCGGCCGCGACCGGTCCGCCGACCGGAACTCGCAGAACCCGCCGCCACCGCAGCCGGTGGCGCGCACACCGCAGCCCCAGCTGCCGCAGAACCCGCAGAAGAAGTCGCCGACCAAGCCGATCACGGCGGCCCAGCACCAGCCCCCTCCGCAGAACCCGCCGCCCTATCAGCCGGCGCAGGTGCCGAAGTACCAGCCCGCGCCGTTGAACCGGCCGATGCGCCCGGTCAACCAGCCGCCGCCGCAGTACCCGCCGACCCGCGTCGCCGAGGTCCTGCCGCAGCCCAAGCCCCCGCAGCCGTCCCAGCCGGCCGTCCTCGCCGACACACCGGGCCCGCTGCCGTTCGGGCCAGGTGCCGCGAACGCCGACGCGCCCGCGCCGGTGCAGAAGTCGGGCAAGGTCTGGAACCCCGGCAACGGCAGGTTCCGCCGCGTACGCCAGCTCGGTTCCGGCGGCTTCGGCACGGTCTGGCTGGCCGTCGACGAGCAGCTCGACCGTACGGTGGCGGTCAAGCTCGCGCACGCCCCGGACAACGAGGCCGAGGCGCGCATGCTCCGCGAGGCCCGCGCGCTGGCCGCGGTCAGGCACCCCAACTGCGTGCGCGTGTTCGACATCGTCCAGGACCCGGACGGCCTCGCGCTGGTCATGGAGTACATCGAGGGCGCCTCGCTGTCCGAGACGGTCCTGAAGAACGGCCTGATCGACGACAAGCTCGCCGCGCGCCTCTGGCTGAACATGGCCGACGCGCTGGCCGCCGCCCACGCCCGAGGCGTGCTGCACCGCGACGTGAAGCCGTCCAACGTCATCGTCGACGGCGAGGGCACCGCGCACCTGATCGACTTCGGCATCGCCCGCTCCAAGGGCGACAGCACCCTGACCGCCACCGGCATGATGGTCGGCACCCCCGACTTCCTGGCGCCGGAAACCGCGCGAGGCGAGGCGGCGTCCCCGGCGTCCGACTCCTGGCAGCTGGCCGCGACCGTCTCCTACGCCCTGACCGGCCACCCGCCGCGCGGCTCCCGCGAGAACCCGATCTCCTCGCTGATGGCCGCCGCACAGGGTGAACCGATCACCAAGCTGCCGCAGAACAGCGCGCACGCGCG
>JASLAV010000966.1 GCA_030146905.1 Lentzea sp.
CATCCGGAACCGCGACAACGACATGATCGGCGTCATGCGCGCCGGCCAACCACAAGGTGCGCAGGCGCCAGCAGGGACCGACCACCGCCGGCACGCCTTCCAGCACAGCTTGCTCGGCCCGCACGGGATCCGAGTCGACCACCATGAAGCCCTTCGCGTGGCCGTTTTCACGCAGCGCCGCGACGACGGCTCGACCGCGGACGCTGTAACCGATGAGCACGGTTCGCGAACTCACCAAATCCCCCATCGCGAACAGCCGTGCTCCCGGAGCAGTCTGGCGCGGACGCTGACCACGACCGGTTCGCGTCCGCCTCCCTATTGTGGCGGAAATCTGCACTGTGCAACCTTGCGAGGTCCTTTCGATCAGATCGGGTATGTCGCAGCGGGCGCGGGCGCGGCAGCCGATCGAAAACTGGACCGACCGCTGCGCGCAGATCAACGGTCGCTGCGGACGATGAGGAACAGACCTGCTGCGAAGATCGCGGCGATCACGGTCAACCCCGCCCATCCGCCCCAAGAGGCCAGAGCCAGCACCGCCACAGGCACCACCAAGAACAATCCGGCCAGAGCCGCTGGACGAAGGACACCGCTGGAGTCGAAGAGGAATCGGCGCATCACCACAGCCTGGCAAACGTCCTATGACGACATTCAGGCGGGCGGACGCGCAGCGCCGCAACTGCTGTTCCTTGGCGACCAAGTAGCCTCTCGCACGAGGAGGCGCAATGGCGATGGAACCACCCGAGCAGGAACCCGACTACCGGTTCTCGTTGGCCAACGAGCGCACGTTCCTCGCCTGGGTCCGCACCGCGCTGGGGCTGCTCGCCGCGGGAGTGGCGGTCCGGCAGTTCGTGCCCCCGTTCGCGATACCCGGCGCCACGACCGGCCTTGCACTGGGATGTGTCGGGCTGGCCTTCATCGTCGCAGTGGTCAGCTTTCCCCGGTGGCGGCGCGTCCAGCAAGCGATGCGCACCGGTGCTCCCCTGCCGCGCAACTCGATGATCGGCGCCCTCGCGGCCGGAGTGGTGTTGATGGCGTTGTTCGCGGCGGTGCTGGTGGTAGCCGGATGAATCGTGACGCCGGCCTGCAGCCAGAACGCACTGCGCTGGCGTGGAACCGCACCGCGCTGGCCGCCGCAGCCTGCTCGGTGCTCCTGCTGAACACGGCGGCGCGGCATGGTTGGAGTTCGGCGATCGTTCCTGCGGTGTGCACGGCAGCCGTATCCGCATCTCTCGTCGTGCTCGGCCGTCATCGTCAGTCGAGCATGAAGCAATGGCGCGGGCTGTTCCTGATCAGCGCTCTCGTGAGCCTCGCATGCGTCTCCGCGCTACCACTCGTGTGGAACGGCCGCTGAGCCCCGATGTGTTCGGCGAGCCTCTCGCCGATCATCGGACAGGAACTCCGGTTGGGACACTGAATCCCGCAGACGTTGGAGAGTGGTCAGTCACCGACAGGTGAGCTGTTCAGCACGACCAGTTTGTCGTCGCCGCGCAGCTCCCCCACCTCAGGATCCTCGATCCAGATCCGCTGACCAGCGCGCACGACGGCCAGTACGTCGTTGCCGCACTCCAGCGGCGAGCTGCCGACCTCGTCCTGCATCACCGGACGCTCCAGCACTGACCACTCCAGCTCCGGCAACTGATCGCACACGAGCCTGTCCATCTCCAGCGCCCACTCGCCGACCCGGTCCGCGACCAGGACGTGATCGGCTCCGAGGTACTCGATAAGCTCCTGCAGTTGTGTGCTGTGGACCAGAGTGGTGATCGTGGCGGCCTCGTTCAGGCTGCGCACGACCGAGGTGATGCGCAAAGCCAAAGCGTCGTCGGTCACGGCGACGACGATGTGGTCCGACGTGTGCACGCCTGCCGACCACAACACGTCCAGGCGCCAACCTTCACCCGCCACGGTGCGTACACCGTCCACTCCGGCCTGCACGACGCGTTCAGGGTCGGAGTCGACGATGGTGAAGTCCGTCGCGTGACCTCCGGCGAACAGCGTGCTCAGGACGACGCGGCCGCGGGCGCTGTAGCCGATGAGCACGGCATGTGAGCGCATCCGACAATCCCCATCTTGCGCGGGCGGGTGCCGGCCGATCCTGTCGGCCGGCACCCGGATGTCCCCGTGGTGGCCTGGCGCGGACGCCCGCCCCGACCGGTGACGTCCGCCCCGCCATTCTGATGGAGACCCGCACTGTGCAACCTTGCGAAGCACTTGCGATGTGACCTCATTGTCGCGACGAGCGCGAGCGGCGTGGACGTCCACCTGTCCACAGGTAGATCCCGCCCACGACGGCCACCATCACGAGGACACCGAGGATCGCATCGGTGCCGCCGCTCCCGTCCTCCTGAGCGATGTTCTGCGTCCTCGGCACGGTGGGCACCGCCCGGGGAACCGCGGGACCGGGTGCGGGACTGACCGGCGCGGCGGCGAGCGCTGCCAGTGGGATGGCCTCTGTGTCGGTGAAATCGACCATGCCGGTCGCCTCGAGAACCTGGATGTGGTCGAGCACCACCTCCATGCAGCGCTTGGCGAAGTCCCGGATCAACGTGTTGCGGGTGCCGGTGCGAACGACCGCGAGGAACTTGTAGACACCACCGTGTGCCGCGCGGAGGCGGTTGGCGAAGACCCGGTCGAACTCAGCGCTGCCGGCCGGGGCATTGGTCATCTCCGCGATCCAGCCCTTCTGGTCGGCGTTGG
>JASLAV010001007.1 GCA_030146905.1 Lentzea sp.
GCGCGGCCTGTGCCTGGAGCACGACGCCGGTGATGTGGTGGGCGACGACGTCGTGCAGGTCGCGAGCCAGCTCCAGCCGTTCGTCACGGCGCACCCGCTCGGCGGCGGCGTGGCGGCGGAGGTCGAGCAACCGCAGGCACAGGCCCGTGACCAGAGCGGCGAGCCACCCGGCCAGGTTGAGCACCACCACGGGCGCCAGGCCGGAGGCGTCCGGCCGTGCGGCCACCCAGCAGCAGGCCACCACGGCGGCGGCACCGGTGGCGACCGCGACCGCCGACCGGACGGGAAAGCTCCGCACCGCGGCGCCGACGAGCACCGACAGTCCCAGCACCATCGCGGCCCCCGGCTCACTCGGCAGCTCCGCGAACCGCGCGACCGCGATGGTGATCGCCGCGACCGCGAACCCCACGAGCACGGCCGGTCGCCATCGGCGCACGACGGCGAGGCCGCACACCACAGCCGCGGCCGGCCCGCCGAACCACCAGTACCCGGCACCCCAGCTGTCCGCGAGCGCGAGCGCCTGCCCGAGGAGCGCCGCCACGAGCACGACCCCGAGCCCTGCGTCCGCCGCGACCCCGAACCGGTTCCGATCGTCCACGCCGGGCAGGCTACGGATGATCACGGGCGTCGAGGACTGGCCGAAAGTACCGATTCGACGCGCCGGTCGCCGCCAACCGGCCGGAAGAACCGTCCCGGCAGTGCTTCCGGCCGGTGCCGGTGGCCGGCCGCGACCAGATGATCAAGCCATGTCACTGCTCAGGTCCAAGCCCGACGCCTCACCCGGCCAGCAGCGGATCGGTGTGCTCGACATCGTGCGGGGGTTCGCGCTCTGCGGAGTTCTCCTCGCCGACATCCAGCCGATCGCGCACGCCACCCTGGCCGCCACCACCGGCCCGCCCGGCGCCGGGTACGAGTGGCTCCGGCACGTCTACAGCCGGTTCTTCCCGATCTTCTCGCTGTTGTTCGGCGTCGGGTTCGCGCTGCTCCACCGGTCCGCGGTGACTCGGGCCGACCGGCCCCGTCTGGTCCTGCTCCGCCGGCTCCTGGCGCTCGGTGTCGCCGGGACGGCACACCTCCTGCTGCTCTGGTGGGGCGACATCCTGTCCACCTACGCGGTGGTCGGCCTCCTGGTGCTGCTGCCGTCGACGTGGTTGCCGCGCTGGGCCGTCACCGGGCTCGGGGCGGCGTTCCTCACCACGGCGATCGTCATCAACGACAGCCGTTTCATCGTTGTCCCCGGGCTTTTCCTCCTCGGCGCGGCCCTGGTCCGGTACGGGGTGGTCGACCGGGTGGAACAGTCCGTCCGGGTGCCGGCCGTGCTGGGCGCGGCGTTCGCCGTGTCGATGCCTTTCGCCGCCCACCTCCCGTTGACAGCGGCCGGGTTGCTGGGCGCCGGGCTGTACGTGTGCGTGCTGCTGCTCCTGTGCCGCACACCGCTGCGGCCTGTCCTGGTCGCCGTGTTCGCACCGCTCGGGCGGATGGCGTTCACCAACTACCTGACCGCGACGGTCCTCGTGCTGGCGGCCGCTCGACTGGTCGGTGGCGATGCGACGCGGTGGCCCGTGACCACGTTCCTGACGGTCGCCGGCTCGATCATCACCGTGCAGTGGCTGTGGTCCACGCTCTGGCTGCGCGCGCACCGGCACGGCCCGCTCGAGTACCTGTGGCGGTGGGCCACCTGGTTGCGCCGGCCGTGACGGGTGACGCACATGATCGCCCCCCGTCACGCCGACGCCCTGCGCGAGCAGCGGGCTATCCCGCTGCGTTCATGAGGTCCACCGCGCTGTGCTGACGGGCGGCGTCACTGCGCTGGAACGGGCCCGCCCACGGCTGGTCGTACGAGTCGGCGCTGGACCGGTCCCGCGCGTGGGCGGTGTCGGCCTGGCGGCGCAGGTAACCGGTGTACGGGCGGTCGGGCAGCGCCCTGTTCAGCGCGGCCAGCCCGCGGGCGTAGACGCCCTTGAAGGACGGGACGTCCCCGCCACCGCCGTCGTCGAACAGGATGCCGCCGGGGTTGAGGAAGCCGCTGCCGGTCGAGGCGTCCGCGAGGGTGCGCGCCCTGGCGAGCAGGCTCGCGTCCCCGGTCGCCCGGTGCAGCTCGGTCAGCGCGGCGAGCGGAACGCCCTGGTTGTAGCTCCACGGCGTGAGGTTGTTGTTGGCGCAGGTGGCCGTGGTCAGACCGTCGTTGACCAGGCCCGCGCTGTTGATCATCTTGCTGGCGGCGAACCAGTTCCAGCCGGTCCTGGCGCGCTGCAGGTAGGTGGTGTCGCCGGGGATCCTGTTGTGCAGGGCGGCGTTGAGCTGGACGTACAGCGAGTTGGTGATGGCGTTCTTGTAGTTCTTGCTGGCGCTCCACCACACGCCACCGCCGCAGACGGAGTCCCAGTACCGGAAGATGTGGTCGGCGCCGACGCGGGCGGTGGTGAGGTACCTGCTCTCCCCGGTCAGGTCGTAGGCGGCCAGCCACGCCAGGCCCCACCAGGCGATGTCGTCGTTGTAGTCGTTGATGAAGTTGCCCTGCCAGGCCCTGATGTTGAGGTCGTAGGTGCGGGCGATGGCGTAGCGGTAGCTGTTCATCCCGGTCACCCGGATGTTGTCGATGACCGCGGTGAGCGCGTTCGCCGAGTTCCACCAGCCCGTCGTGTCGAACAGGCCGGTGCCGAGGTTGTAGCGCTGCATCAGCGCCGTGGCCGCGGCCGTGCGGCGTTCACCGGCGTTCCACGTCGTGCGGTACCAGCTGGTGCACGCGATCGTGGACGACCCGGCCGGGCGCCCGCAGGCCCGCAGCAGGCCGACGCCGAGGCCGGCCCAGTCGTCCACGTTGAACATCATGGTGCGCCACTCGCCGAAGCCCGCGGGGGCGGACGTGTTGCCGAGCCTGGACCCGGAAGCCCAGCTGACGCCGGCGTCGAAGGAGCGGTCCAGCCACACCTCGTCGCCCTGCTGGACGGAGGACATCGCCGCCCATCCCATCGCGTCCGTGTCGTTGAAGCGCAGCGAGAGCTGGCGTCCTCCGACGGAGACGGTCTGAGCCAGGCGTTGCGCGGGCGCGAGTGCGGGATCGCGGGCGTCGCAGTGCTTGTTGCAGATGACGGCCGATGCGGCCGGTGGGGTGCTTCCCGTCGACGGCGGGTTGCCGGTCGCCGGTTGTGCGCTGGTGCCGGGCCGGTGGCCGGAGCGCCGTGCACTGGCGGGCAGGGTGGGGTCGCGGTCGTCGCAGTAGTAGTCGCAGTCCACGGTGGAGGGAGCCGGTGGCGGTGCGCCGGCCTGCGACTCCGGTGGAACGGCGAGGACGACCGTGGACATCATCAGGGACGCGAGGAACGCAGCTCTCAACATGAGACCTCCCGATGCAGGGCGGGCGGTTCGACAAGGTGTGAGAGCGCTCTCAAAATCGAGGCTAGGGTTCTGGCGATTCCGGAGTCAACGCCTCCGACTGGTCAGGTTTTTGTCAGAGCGTTCAATGGGGAGCACAACCCGCGCACGAAACGAGGACTTCATGGCCGAGGACCGGCAGACCCAGATCCGCGGCGCGTTCGACGCCGCGGCAGCCGATTTCACCGCGCTGGGGCGCCACCTGTGGGAGCCGATCGGCACGGCGGCGGTCGCCGTGGCCGACCCGAGGCCCGGTGAACGCGTCCTCGACGCCTGCTGCGGCACGGGAGCCTCGGCGATCCCGGCCGCCGGGCTCGTCGGTGCGAACGGACACGTCGACGCAGTGGACATGTCCGGCCCCATGGTCGACGAGCTGCGCCGGCTGTCGGCGGACCTGCCCCAGTTGCACGCCCACCAGGCGGACGTGACGACGTGGCAGGGAGAGAGCTACGACGTGGTGCAGTCGGCGCTCGGCATCTTCTTCTTCCCCGACATGACCGCGGGAACCGACCACCTGATCAGCCTGGCGAAGCCGGGCGGGCGCGTGGTGTTCACCATCTGGCGCGGCGAGTCGATGGCCGCGGCCGGCCGTCATCTCGGCCTCGCCGTCGCCGATGTCACGGGCACGCCGGCGCCGGCACCCCGTCCGCCTCACCTGATCGACCGGGTCAACCAGCCGGACGCCTACGCGGACTGGTTGACCGGACGAGGTCTGGCCGGCGTCGAGGTGGCGGTGAACGAGATGGCGCTGACGATGACCCCGGAGGTGGCGTGGCTGGTGGTCGTCGGGTCCGGTTTCCGCGGAGCGCTCGCGAAGGTGCCGGCGGATCGGGTGGAAGCCGTGCGGGAGCGCTATCTGGCGTCACTGCGGGACGAGGGCGTGACACAGCTCGACGCCACCACGTTGATCGGCAGCGGTCGCCGCACCGCGTGACGTGCAACTCGTGAACTAGATGCAAATGATTGTCATGAGCTAACGTCGGTGCGTTGCCGCTCTCATGACGTCAGGAAGCCTCATGCACCACCGCGCGCCCTTGGCCGCCGCCGGACTGACCGCCGTCTCGGTTCTCCTCACCGGGTGTTTCGCCTCCGGAGCGGGGGAGACGGCGGGACCGTCCGGAGGGGACAGGATCAAGCTGGCCATGATGCAGCCACCGCGGTCCGGCCTGTCGCCGTTCAGCGACGACGCGTTCAAGCTGTCCCGCTGGTCCACCGCGGAGACGCTGGTGACGCTGGACGACAACGGGGACGCCCGGCCGGGACTCGCGACCGGGTGGCGGCGCACCTCGGACACCGCCTGGGAGTTCACCGTCCGCGACGGCGTGAAGTTCCACGACGGCAGCCCCCTGACGGCGGCGGTCGCCGTGAACACGCTCACCAGGGCGATGAAGGCGGTGCCGAAACCGCGCATCCTCGACGGCGTCACGCTCACCGCGGCGGTGGCGGGGGACAAGCTGGCCGTCACCACGGGAACGCCGGACCCGCTTCTGCCGCAACGGTTGTCGTCGCCCCAGCTGTCCATTCTGGCCGAGAGCGCGTACGCGGCGGACGGCAAGGTCAACCCGGTCGGCACCGGCAGCGGGCCGTTCCGGCTGGTGCGGGTCGGCGGGACCACGAGCGCGACCCTCGACCGCCACGACGGCTACTGGGGTGAGAAGGCGAAGGCCGCGGGCATCGACGTGTCCTTCGTGCCGGACGGCACCGCGCGTGCCGCCGCCATCCGCAGCGGAGAGGCGCACATCGCCGAGGCCGTCCCGGTCTCGCAGGCCGCGCTGCTCGATCCGCCGACCATCAGCGAGGTGCCGATGCCGCGCACCAACACCCTCTACCTCAACACCAAGACCGGGCCCTTCGCCGATCCCGCGGTGCGAGCAGCCGCACGCGAGACGATCGACCGCGGCCAGCTCGTCGGCGGTGTCTACGAGAACCGCGCCGACATCGCCAAGGGACTGCTCGGACCCGCGTTGCCGTGGACCGTCCAGGCCAGGAAGGAGATCACCGGCCGCGTCGCGGCAGGCCGGCCGAACGGTGCCACGATCACGCTGGCGACCTTCACCGACCGCGCGGAACTGCCGGAGGTCGCCTCGATCGTCCAGCAACAGCTCCAGGACGCCGGCTTCACCGTGAACCAGGTCGTGCGCGAGTACGCCCACATCGAACAGGACATGCTGGCCGGCAGGTTCGACGCGTTCATCCTGTCCAGGGCGACCGTGCTCGACTCCGGTGACCCCGTCGCCTACCTGAAGTCGGACTTCACCTGCGCCGGTTCCTTCAACATCGCGCAGCTGTGCGACGAGAAGGTCGACCAGGCCGTGCTCAGGGCGGAGGCCGCGGAGGCCGGTGAGCAGCGCCGCGCGGCGATCCTCGAGGCCGAGGCCGCCGTGCTGCGCACCGACGCCGCCATCCCGATGCTGCACGAACGTGTGATCCAGGGTGACGCCACGTCGGTCGCCGGCTCCGTGAAGGACCCGCGCGAGCGGGCGCTCGTCACCGCCGCCACGCACGTGAAGTGAGGGCGGAGCCGATGCGCGGGCGCGCGGGAGTCGTGCTCTCACGCCTCGGCGCGCTCGCGCTGATCACGATCGTCGTCGGGCTCCTGCCCTGGTTGTCCGGGCGCGACCCCGCGTTGTCGGTGCTGCGGGCGCGGTCGGCGGAGCAGGAGCCGACACCGGAGGCGCTCGACGCGGTGCGCCGGCAGCTCGGGCTCGACGCCGGGCCCGTCGACGTGTTCACCGGCTGGCTGTCGGGGCTGGTGCGCGGAGACCTCGGTCGTTCGTGGACCAGCGGTGCCGAGGTGCTGCCGTCCGTGCTGTCCGGCCTCGGCGTCTCCCTCACGCTGATGTGCGCGGCGGTCGTCGTCGCGGTCGTCGTGTCGGCGGCGCTGTGCCTGCCGAGCCTGCTGCGAGGCGCTCGCGGCGACGGCGCCGGAGCGACCGGTGGCGCGGGGGCGGCGCTCGCGCCACCGGTCGCTCCGGCGCCGTCGCCGCGAGCGCCTCGCAGCAGGCTCGGCAGGCACAGCGCCGCCGACACGACGACCGCGACGACGACCGCCGCGCACATAAGCGTGAGGGAGACGCCGAGGCC
>JASLAV010001139.1 GCA_030146905.1 Lentzea sp.
CGACGTCGTCGGGTTCGACGAGCCGACGATCAACGAGCGGGGCCGCAGCGAGTTGCCCTCCGCCCGCGCCGACCAGGAAGAGCGCGTGGCCCTGTGCTGCGTGTTCGAGATCCGCAAACGCGCCGGGAACCACTGAGCGCCGAAGGGGCACCATGGGGACGCAGTTGCTGCAAACATCGCCATACCTGACGTGCGTCTTGCCGAACGCGCCGTCGCCGGTCACCTTCTGCACGGACCCGATCCGCTCCCGGCCGGAGACCGCCACCGCGGGAGACGCCCAGTTCGGCGTGCTCGGGCTCGATCGGGAGGTCCACTGGCTGCACGACTGGAACGTCCTCGACCTGCTGGAGGCCGCGGCCGCCGACTCGGTGCCAGAGGAAGACCTCGTCCGGCGCTACGGGGCGCGCTCTGTGCTGGAAGCCCGGACGCGGCAGTGGCTGCAGGAACCGGATCAGCTGTGCACGGAGTACTTCCTGCGCTCCGGGGAGATCGAGGTCACCGCGCACTGCAACTGGGGATGCACCTTCTGCCCGGTCGCGGACGACCCGAAACCGCGGGCCACGATGCCGATGGACCTGTTCGAGGAGATCATCGAGAAGCTGACCGCGCAGCCCTCGGTCACCTACGTCGGGTTCCAGTTCTACAACGAGCCGACGCTCGACAAGTTCTTCGCCGACAGGGTGTCCGTCCTGCAGGACGCGGGGATGAAGCTCGCGCTGTACACCAACGCCTCAGGCCTCAACCGGACAAAGCTCGACCTGCTGCAGCGCTCCGGCGTGCTGCTGCACCTGGTCGTCAACCTGCCGTCGCTGGACGAGGGGGAGTTCACCGAGCTCACCGGATCGGTGGCGCACCGCCGCAGCGTGACCAACCTCGAACTCGCCATCGACATGGGCATCGGTCCGATCTCCATCGCTGTCAACGGGTTCGGGTCCGCTCGCGACACCAGCGTCAGGGTGCTGCGGGAGCGCTACGGGCCCTCCGGTGTCGACGTCTACCCGACGGTTCTGTCCGACCGCGCGGGACAGATCGAGCGGAGCTCGGTCAACGAGCACGTCCGGATCACCGGCCGGCTCACCGGGTGCAGCTACCCGGTCAACCATGCGCAGTTCTCCGTGCGGGGCGAGATGTTCATGTGCTGCAACGACTACTACCAGCGAGAGACGTTCGGAAACGTCCGGGACGGCTCCATCCACGAGCTCATGACGAGCCCGGCGGCCGTGGCGCTGCGGCGGCGGGTGTTCGGCGTGGACCAAGCGCAGGAGGACATGATCTGCCGGTCGTGCCACGACCAGTTGCCGGACTTCCCCGAACGCCAGTTCCGCCCGATGGCCAGCTTTCCGCTCTCAGCGCTGCGCGACAGCATCACCAGTGCGCACGCCGACCGTCCGGGGCGGCCCCGTGGATGAGCTCATCCGGATCTGGTATGTCGCGCCGCAGCGGCTGTGCAACTTCCACTGCACGTACTGCGTGTCCACCGGCGAGTGGGCCAAGGACGCCCGCACCGACTGGTACCAGCTCGAGGACCCGGTGAACTTCCGCCGCACGCTCGACCGCATCGCCGCGGAGAATTCCCCCGTCGGCGTGCGTCTGGCGACGCTGGGGGAGCCATTCGCGTCCCGGCAGTTCCTCGACGGCGCGGCGTGGCTCAGCACGCAGTCCAACACCCGGTTCGTCGAGCTGGTCACGAACGGATCTCTGCTCAAGAGCAGGCTTCGCACCTTCGGGCACACCGCCGACCTCAGCCGCATCTCGCTCTGGATCACCCACCACCACACCGAGATCACTCTCGACCGCTTCATGGACAACGTGATCGCCGCCCGTGACGCGGGCTGCTTCGTCGTCGTCAACACCCTGCTGTTCCCCGACAACTTCGCCGAGGTCGAGGCGCTTCGCGCCAGGGTGCTGGACGAGGGGATCCGGTTCAACGTCGACCTCGGCTACCACCCGGAAGCCGACACCGGCACGTACAACACCGGTGACGACGTCGTGCCGCTGGTCGCCACCGCCGAGTGGCACCGCGAGGCGGTGCGCCTGGGAGTCGACCAGGACTTGCTGGCGGCCAACCTCGTGGGCCTCAACGAGGTCACGGGCCAACCCTGCTCAGCCGGGCACCGGTACTTCTTCATCGGCATCGACGGCGACGTCTACGGGTGCTCCCGCTACTACGACCTCGGCCGCGACCGGTTGGGGAACGTGCTCGACGAAGGATTCCGCTTCCCGCGGCGGGAACAGCCGTGGGCAGGCTGCACGGCGCCGTACGGGTGCTCGAACAAGGAGGACTTCCTGAACCTGCGACTGGTCGAGCACCGCCGCAGCGACGACGTCCCGAGCCTCGGCTGGCTGGCGCACGCTGCCACCACGACCCCCGGACGGTGACGCCGGTGTCGGTGTCAGTCATCATCCCCACGCGCAACCGGCCCGGCCAGTTGCACGCTGCACTCGCCACCGTCGCCCGGCAGCGGGGCGGGGCCGCCGTCGAGGTGGTGGTGGTCAACGACGGGGGTACGGACGTGCGACCGGTGGTCGACTCGCTGGGTGACGCGGTCACCGCGTGCACGATCACGCTGCGCGAGCAACGCGGCGCCGCGCACGCCCGCAACGTCGCCGTCGAGGTCGCGCAAGGCGACCACTTGGCGTTCCTCGACGACGACGACCTGTTCCTCGACGGCCACCTGGACACCGCCCTCGCCGAACTGCGGCGAACCCAGTCGGACCTGGTCTACGCGGGCGCCCTCGTCAGCGACCGCCGCTTGCCGGACGTGCACGACTACCGCACGGACTCGGTCGCCCGCCGCAAGTGCTACCCGTTCGACAACGACATGCTCATGGTCGCCAACTACATCCACACCGGGTCGGTGGTCGTCCGGAACTTCAGCGACTCCGCGATCCGGTTCGACGAGACCTTGCGCCTCTGCGAGGACTGGGACATGTGGCTGTCCCTGCGTCACACCCTCGGGTTCACGTTCTGCCACGTCGACCGCGTGACCAGCGTCTACCACCAGGTCGCCGACGACGGCGGCCTGGTGCACAGCGGCGAGGCGGAGGAGACCAGCCCGTTCTCCCGCATCCGGACGATGCTCTACCGGAAGTGGCCGGTCGAAGACGACCTGGTCCTGGCGGCCCGGCACTGGTTGTCCACTTTGGACGTCCGCTCCGGTGAACTCGTCCGCGCGGGCGTCAGCGTCCCCCGCGCCCTGTTCGACGAGGCGCTCGACGTCCTCGCCGGCAGCTTCGCGACGAAGAGCCCGCCATCAGCCCTCCAGCTCGACGCGATCTTCGAGCAGGCGACCTGTGGGTGACGCCGCAGCCTGGTGATGCCCGTGCTGCCGAACACCGGTGTCCTGGGCGCGGAGCCGGTGACGGTGCGACGACGAGCGAGGAGCGCGCAGGATGTTCGGTGCGAGGACAACGCCTGGAGAGCTCCGTCCGCGCACGGTGCTCATCGACTGCTTCGGGACGATGGTGCACTGCCCGTGGCAGGCGATCCGCCGCAGCATGGCCGACCGGGCCGGGGTGCCTGCCGACCGGTTCCTCCGGGGATACGCGCTCACCAGGCAGGACCGCAACACCGGTGTCCACTCCGACGCGACCGCCGAACTCACGGCTGTGTGCGACGCGTCGGGTCTGTCGTTGACCGCCGGCCAAGTGCAGGACTTGGTCCGTTACGAGCGCGAGCTTCTCGAGACGCGCGGCGACTACTACCCCGACGCGCTCCGGTTCCTCGACCGGATGCGCGCGAACGAGATCACCGTCGGAATGCTGAGCAACTGCTCACCGGGCGCCGCGTTCCTGCTCGACCGGCTCCAGCCCCATCGCCACGTCGATGACGTCGTCCTGTCGTTCGAGGTGGGGTGTCGCAAGCCGGACGAAGGCATCTACCGCACCGCTCTGCGGCGGCTGGACGTGTCCGACCCCGGGCGGTGTCTGTTCATCGACGACGAACCGGACTTCTGCGCCGGCGCCAGGTCGGTCGGCATCACGACGGTCCTGATCACCCGCACCCATCGCGCAACCGGCAGGGGTGACGCGGGCATCCGAACCCTTGACGACCTGGTGATCGCGGGGGAGGACGGTCGCGCGTGACGACTTCCCGGCGCGCTCAGGACCGCGCGAACTCCACGATGTCCGCCAACGGCGGGTCATATCCGTCGACCGTGGAAACGGTCAGCGACGGGACAGGCAGGGAGAGCGGGTCGAAGCCGACGACAGTCGTCGGGCCGGCCGGCGCGTCCAGCCCTTTGCGCAGCCGAACACGTTCCTGGGCGAGCTCCGGGTCCACGACGCAGTGCACGAGCCGCACCTCGACCCCCGGCAGAACCGGACCCAGAGCGCTTTGCCACCGGTGGTTCTGGAACGCGGCCTCGGCGACGAACGCGACCTTGTGCGCGGCGAGCAACCTCAGCAGCTCGGAGAAGGCCGTCAACGTCTGCTCGGCCAAGGTGGTCTTGTCCGCGCACGCGCCCAAGACGTCGGTCATCCCGGTGTTCACCTCGTCGCGCGAGACCAAGGGCCAGCCGAGTGAACGGGCAAGAGCTGCCGCCAACGTCGACTTCCCGGAGCCGGGACGCCCGGAGACGACGACGAGTGTCGGCTTGAGACCGTGCTCCCCGTGCAAGGCCTCATTCGGCTCCACAGCAGGGAAGGCTATCAATGGCAGAGCACGATCCGTCCACGGGGCTGCTGTTCTCTCCCTCGTCGCGGTACCCGAACCCCGTCGCCTACCTGACCGACACCAGCGGTGAAACGGTCCACACCTGGAGTCATCCGGCCTGCCAACCCTCGCCGGAGGACGACCCTCCGAGCAGCATGCGCGGCTGGAACCACGTCGTGGTCGACGACAGGGGAAACCTGTTCGCCATCGTTCCCCTGCGGGCGTTGCTCAAGCTGTCCGCCGACTCCGAACTGATGTGGTCGTGCGAGGTCGCGGCTCACCACGACCTCGCGCTCGCCGGGACCGACGTGCTCGTGCTGAGCGAGCGACCGCGCAACGTCGACGTCGACGTCGCCGGAGGCTCCCACGTCATCCTGGACAACCTGATCACCACGATCGACTGCGGCGGGGTGGTGACGGCGGAGGTCTCGCTGTACGACGTGCTGCGGACGGACTCCGGGCTGCGGGCGGTCCTGGACCGGGCCATCGGCCGGCGCGCCGCCGAGTCGCGCGTGCCCGACCCGGGAACCGCCCCGAGCCTGTGGTGGACGCTGCGCCGGCTGCGGGCCCTCCCCGGTTCACCCTGCGACGTCCTGCACACGAACACATTGGCCGTTGTCGACGACCACCCGGCGGGTCTGTGGCAGGCAGGCGACGTGCTCCTCTGCATGCGGGAACTCGACACAGTGGCCGTCGTCGACCCGGTGAGGCGCGCCGTGCGGTGGTCGTGGGGCGGGGCGGAGCTGTCCGGGCCGCACCAGCCCTCGGTGACTCCCGACGGCCGGGTGCTCGTCTTCGACAACGGGGCCGGCCGCGGCTGGACGCGCCTCCTCGTGGTCGACCCCACCTCCGACAAGGTGGAGTGGACCTGGTCGGCCGAACCGCCCGAGTCGTTCTTCTGCCCCTTGGCCGGTGGCTGCGAGCTGCTGGCGAACGGCAACATCCTGGTCACCCACTCGGCGCGGGGCAGGGCGTTCGAGCTGGCGCCGGACGGCCGGACCGTGTGGGAGCTGACCCTTCCGCCCGACGTGTACGGAGCTCACCGCGGACGCGCGGCGGTCTACCGGATATCCGCCGTCCCGCCGGCCGTTCGGCGGCGGTTGACCCGTGGCCGCCAGCCGGGTCGCAGCCGCGTGCGGGCCGACACGCTCTGAGTTCGCTCATCCGGTTCGCGTCCGACAGGAGGCCGAAGTGAACGTCAGGACAGCGGCAGCCGAGGAAGCAGTACCGGGCGCACCGGAGGCCGAGTCGATCCACGTCCTGCGCAAGGCGGCCGGGGGTACCGCACCCCGGTGCTCCCGTACTCGGTCGGCCAGGACTTCTCCGCAAGCGCTTGACGCGGGCGGTTCGACGCGGCGATCGGCGGAACGAGCGGGCCGGCTCATCGACGGTGACGGCGGCTCGACCCCGGAGACCAAGAAGTCGGAGAGCTACCTGTGATGAGGGCGATGCGGCTGGTGGCGTGCGGCTCGGCGGACGACGGCGAGTCCACGCTGATCGGCAGGCTGCTCGCCGGCATCGGCAGCGTGCCGCTCGACCACCTCGGCCAGGCGCGGCAAACCTACGTGGATGGGCCACCCGGCGAGTTCGACCACTCCGTGCCGGCCGACCGGCTGGAGACCGAACGCGAGCAAGTCGGCACCATCGATGTCGCACACCGGTTCCTCGACCTGCCCGGCGGTCGCCGCGTGATCGTCGCCGACGCGCCCTGGCACGGCGCCGACATGGCGGTCGCCGCCTCCACCGCGGACGTGGCCGTTCTGCTCATCGACGCCGAATCCGGGGTGCGGCCCGAGACCCGCAGGCACCTGGCCGTGTGCACCACGATGGGAGTGCACACGGTGATCGTGGTGGTGGACGAGCTCGAAGCGGTCGGCTACGACCGGGCCGTGTTCGAGCAGGTCGCCGCGGACGCCCGCGCCGTGGGGGCGAACCTGGGTGCCGAAGAGGTGCACGTGGTCCCGGTCGGCGCGCTCCGAGGCGACAACCTCGCCGCACCGTCGCCGAACCTGCCCTGGTACGACGGGCCGACGTTCCTCGGCCTGCTCTCCGGCTGGCAGCCGAGGGCCGGAGCCCGGGACTCCGTGACTCCCGGGACTGCGGTCTCGGTGGTGCTCGACGGCGACGCGGACGCTCACCGCGGCGATGTCCTCGCGGCCGGCGACATCCCGTCGCCCGCGACCGTGTTCGCCGCGACCGTGGTCTGGACCGGAGCTGAGCCGCTGGAGGCCGGTTTCGACGGCCTGCTGCTGGCAGGCCCGCGCTCGGTCGCCGCCGAGGTGACCGCCCTCCACGCCCGGCTCGACGTCCGGACCGGTCTGAACCGACCGGCGGACACGTTGTTCCGCAACCAGATCGGCGACATCGAGGTCTCCACCGCGATGCCGGTGTTCCTGGGACCGCACGGCGAAAACCGGGACACCGGAT
>JASLAV010000049.1 GCA_030146905.1 Lentzea sp.
CGCTGGAGGCCGAGATCGTCCAGGCCTTCGACAACGTCGAGCGGACGCTCCAGGCAGCCGGAAGCACGTGGGCCGATGTCGTGCACGTCAACTCGTACCACGTGCTCGGCGACGACTCGTTCGACGACCACAACCGGGTCATGGTCGAGCAGTTCCGCAAGCGCATGGGCGAACGCGCGCCCATCTGGACCGAGAGCGGGGTCACCGCCCTCGGTCACCCGAAGATGCGCATCGAGATCCGCGTCACCGCGGTCGGCTAGGCGTGTGTCCCGTGAGTCCGTTCGATGAGAGTCACGGTCGAGAGACCTCCGGGGCCCTCGGCCGCAACTATCGCGGACGAGGCTCACGGGATACGCCCTAGTGCGGGGCGCGGGCCGCGAGCTTGGCAGAGGCCGGGTCGGCCGCCGCCAGTGCGCCGCGGGTCGCGAGCTGGCAGATGTCCATGCTGGACGTCGCGAGCCTCGCGCCGACGGAGGCCAGTGCCGTGTGGTTCATCGACAGCGAAGTGACGCCCATGCCGATGAGCACGCACGCCAGCAACGCGTCGGCCGCCGCCTCGCCGCACACGCCGACGGGCTTGCCGGTGGCGGTGGCCGCCTCGCCGACCATGGCGATCAGGCGCAGCAGCGCCGGCTGCCACGGGTCGTTCAGCGCGGCCACCCCGCCGAGCTGGCGGTCGGCGGCGAAGACGTACTGGGCCAGGTCGTTGGTGCCGATGGAGATGAAGTCGACGACCTGCAGGATCTCGCGCGCCGACAGTGCGGCGGAGGGGACCTCGACCATGACGCCCGCGCGGGCGATGCCGGCGGCACGGGCGCGTTCCACGAACCAGGCCGCTTCGGCCGCGGTCGCGACCATCGGGGCCATGACCGAGACTTCGGCGCCGGACGCGGTGGCGGCAGCGGCGATGGCTTCGAGCTGGCGGTCCAGGATCTCGGGGCGGTCGAAGGCGACGCGGAGGCCGCGGACGCCCAGGGCCGGGTTGGGCTCGGGTTCCGGGTTCAGAAACGCCAGCGGCTTGTCCGCACCCGCGTCGAGGGTGCGCACCACAACCGGCTTGCCCGCGAACGGCGCCAGCACGGCCGTGTAAGCAGCAGTCTGCTCAGCAACGGTCGGCTCCTCCGAAGCGTCGAGGAAGCAGAACTCCGTGCGGAAGAGACCGACGCCCTCCGCGCCCGCGGCAGCCGCGGCCTGGGCGTCGGCGGGGGAGCCGACGTTGCCGAGGACCTTCACGCGGTGGCCGTCCTTCAGGACGCCCACGCCGTTCCACTCGGCCTTCTTGCCGGTGCCGGCCGCGCGGACCTTGCCGTCGGACTCGCGGACCTGGCCGGTGTCGCCGTCCACGTCGAGAGCGGTGCCCTCGAACGCCAGGACGCCGCGGCACGCGACGACGGCGGGGATGCCCAGCGAACGGGCGAGGATCGCGGTGTGGGAGGTGGGGCCGCCCTCCTCCGTGACCAGGGCGAGGACCTTCGACGGGTCGAGGCCCGCGGTGTCGGCGGGCGCCAGGTCGCGTGCCACCAGCACGGACGGCGAGGCCAGTGCGGGGACGCCGGGTGCGGGCAGGCCGAGCAGCTCGGCCACCACGCGGTCGCGGACGTCCTGGACGTCGCGGGCGCGTTCGGCCATGTAACCGCCGGCGGCCTGCAGGGCCGTCACGAACTTCTGGGCGGCCTGGTGCACGGCGCGGGCAGCGGGCAGCGACTCGTCGGTGACGAGCTTCTCCGCGGACTTGATCAGGGACGGGTCGCCCGCCATCGCGGCGGTCGTCTCCAGGACGGAGCGGGCCTCGCCCTCGACGGTCTTGGCGCGCTCCATCAGGCGCTGCGCCACGGCTTCGGTCGCCGGGCGGATGCGGGCGGCCTCCGCGGCTGTGTCCGCGGGTCGCGGGCCAGGTGGGGGTTCCGGCAAGGCCTCGGCGACCCTGACCACGGGACCGGTTGCCCGGCCGCTGCTGACACCGACACCGCTCAGCCGCGTGCTCGACATGGTCTAGACCATACCCTTCAACGGGGAGCCGCGGTCAGTTCGGTGCGTTAAATCGGCGAGCCGACCTCGGCTGCGGTCGGGTAGGACGGCTGCGCGCCCGCCTTCGTGACGGACAGCGCGGCGACCTTCACCGCATAACGAGCAGCTTGGACGATGTCGTCACCGTCTGCCAACCGTGCGGACACCGCGCCGGCGAACGCGTCACCGGCACCGGTCGTGTCGACGACCTCGGACACCTCGACCGCCGGAACCTCGACGACACCGGACTTCTCCACCACGGCGGCACCGCGCGAGCCGAGCGTGACGATCGCCGACGCGGGACCGAGGTCGAGCAGCTCGCGCCAGCCGGACGCGAGCTGCGCGGCCTCGTGCTCGTTCACGATCAGCACGGTCAGCTGCCGCAGGGTCTCCGCGGGCAGGTCGGCCACCGGCGACAGGTTCAGCACGGTGCGGACACCGGCCCGTGCGGCGACGTCGATGGCGTGGATCACCGTCTCCAGCGGCACTTCCAGCGAGCACGTCAGGACGCTCGTGCCGTCGAACGACAGACCGTCCACATCGGACTTCGACACGTCGGCGTTGGCACCGGGGGAGACGACGATCGAGTTCTCGCCGTCCGGCGTCACGGTGATGTACGCGATCCCCGTCGGCCGCGCGGAGGTCTTCACCAGCGAGGTGTCGACGCCGGACGACTCCAGCGACTCGCGCAGCAGCGAGCCGTACCCGTCACCACCGACGGCACCGACCAGCGCGACGGAGGCGCCGACGCGGGCGGCGGCGACGGCGGTGTTCGCGCCCTTGCCGCCGGGCAGCACGACGGTGTCACCGCCGAGCACGGTCTCCCCGCCGGCGGGCCGCCTGCCGACCTCGACCACGAGGTCGGCGTTGGCGGAACCGAGTACGAGCAGAGGCTTCGTCACTTGGTGAACTCTGCCACGTTCTGCTTCGTGATGACCTTGACCTCGACGTCGACGACCTGCTGGACGGCTTCGCCCTTCGAGGCCTTCACCGCCTGCTCGACGGCCTTGGAGCCGAGCAGCTTCGGCTGCTGGGCGATGGTCGCGGTGAGCGTGCCGTCCTGGATCGCCTTGAGGCCGTCTGGCGTGCCGTCGAAGCCGACGACCACGACGTCCTTGCCGGCACGGGCGCCGAGCGCCTTGATCGCACCGAGCGCCATCTCGTCGTTCTCGGCGAAGATGCCCTTGATCTCGGGGTGGCCCTGCAACAGGTTCGTGGTCTCGTTGAGGCCCTTGGCGCGGTCGAAGTCCGCGACGGCCTCGGCGGCGACCTTGATGTTGCCGCTGTTCAGGCCCTGCAGGAAGCCCTGGCCGCGGTCGCGGGACGCCGACGCGCCCTGGATGCCCTTGAGGTGACCGACCTCGCCGGACGTGGCGCGGCCGAGCTCGATGGCCGCGAGGCTGCCGCCCTGCACGTTGTTCGACGCGACCTCGGCGGCGACCTTGCCCTCGACCGAGCGGTCCACCGAGATCAGCGGGATGTTCGCCATCTCGGCGGCCCTGGCGGCCGGCGCGGACTGCTTGGAGTCCACCGGGTTCAGGATGATCGCCTTGACGCCCTGGGTCACCAGCGTCTGCACCTGGTTGACCTGGTTCGTCGCGTCGTTCTGCGCGTCGACCACGGTCAGCTTGGCGCCCAGCTGGTCCGCCATCTCCTGCGCACCCTGCTGCAACTCCACGAAGAACGGGTTGTTCAAGGTGGACACGGCGAGACCGATGGTCGCACCGCTTCCCCCGGACGCCGGAGTACCGCTGCACCCGGTCGCGAGCAGTGCCGCGGCACCGAGGGTGAGCGCGATCCGTCGGGTCACCTTCATCAGTGTCTTCCTTACCTGTTGCGGGGTTGTACTCAGCGACGGCGGAGTGAGTCGAGCAGCGCAGCGAGAGCGATCACCACACCGATGACGACCTGCTGCCAGAACGGGTGCACCTGCAGCAGGTTGAGGCCGTTGCGCAGGACGGCGAGCACGAGTGCGCCGACCAGCGTGCCGGTGGCGCGGCCGACGCCACCGGACAACGACGCACCGCCGATGACGACCGCGGCGATGGCGTCGAGCTCGTAGCCGGCCGCCGCCTGCGGACCGGCGGACCCGAGCCGTCCCGCGAGCACGAGGCCCGCGGCGGCGGCGAACAGGCCGGACAGCGCGTAGATCCACAGCTTCTGCCTGCGCACGTCGATGCCGCTGAGCTTCGCGGCCTCCTCGTTGCCGCCGATCGCGTACATGCGGCGGCCGAGGTTGGTGCGCGTGAGGATCAGACCGGTGACGCCGAAGAACGCGAGCATCAGCAGCAGTGGCAGCGGGAGCATCGGCGCGAGGTTCGAGCCGAGGAACGTCACCAGCTCGTCGGTGTTGTGCGGCTGGCCTTCCGAGACCACCAGCGTGAGTCCTCTGGCGACGCTGAGCATGGCCAGCGTCGCGATGAACGGCGGCAGCTTGCCGTAGCTGACCATCGCGCCGTTGACGAGCCCGCACAGCGCGCCGACGACCAGGCCGACGGGACCGGCGGTCAGCGCGCCGACCATCGCGGCCAGTGCGGCGATGCTGCCCACCGACAGATCGATGCCACCGGCGACGACCACGAACGTCATGCCGAACGCCAGGATCGCGATGGCCGCGGCCTGCACGCCGACGTTGACGAGGTTCTGCGCGGTGAGGAACGCCGGGTTCGAGATCGCAAGCAGGAGCGCGAGGACCAGAAGGCCCGCCAGCGCCCCGTTCTCGGCGAGGAACTTCCGGGGCGCCCGGCGGCGGTTGCTGATCGTGGTCATGCGGAGATCTCCTGCACGGCGAGTGCCATCACCTGGTCCTGGGTCGCGCCGCCCGGCAGCTCACCGGCCACCCGGCCGTGCGCCATCACGACGACGCGGTCGCTCATCCCGATCACCTCGGGGAGGTCGCTGGACACGAGCAGCACTGCCCGGCCCTGCGCGGTCATGCGGTTGATCAGCTCGTAGATCTCGACCTTGGCGCCGACGTCGACGCCCCTGGTCGGTTCGTCGAGGATCAGCACCTTCGGGTCGGCCAGCAGCCACTTGCCGATGACGACCTTCTGCTGGTTGCCGCCGGAGAGCTCCTTGACCGGCTGCTCGACGCTGCCCTTGATCCGGAGCTTGGCCGCGATGTCGTGCAGGCGCTCGCCGTCGCGGTTGTCCAGCGTCACCAGTTCGAGGTTCTGCCCGACGGTCGCGGTGAGCACCAGGCCCTGGCCCTTGCGGTCCTCGGGCACGAGGCCGAGGCCCGCCTTGATGGCGGCCTGGACGTCGTGGCGGCGCAACGGTTTCCCGTCGACCTCGACCGTGCCGTGGTCGTAGTCGTCCACGCCGAACGCCGCTCGCGCGACCTCGGTGCGCCCGGCGCCGACCAGTCCGGCGATGCCGACGACCTCGCCCGCGTGGACCTCGATGCTGATGTCCTCGAACACGCCGCGCCTGGTCAGGCCGGAGATGCTGAGCAACGGCTGACCGGCGCGCTGCCGTGCGCGCGGGTACTGCTCGTCGATCGGACGGCCGACCATCAGCTCGATCATGTGCCGGGTCGTGGCGCGCGGTCCGAGCACGCCGACGGACCTGCCGTCGCGCAGGACCGTGATGCGGTCGGCGACGCGCTGGATCTCGTCCAGGTGGTGGGTGATGAAGACGAGCCCGACGCCGTTGTCCCGCAGCTGGGCCATGATCTCCAGCAGCCGGTCGGTCTCGGTGCCGGTGAGGACGGCGGTCGGCTCGTCGAGGATCAGCACGCCCGCGTCCTTGTCGAGCGCGCGGGCGATCTCGATCATCTGCTGCTGGGCGATGCCGAGGTCGCGGACCCTGGCGTCCGGGTCGACGTCCAGGCCGACCCTCTCCAGCAGCTCGGGTGCCCTGCGGCGCATCTCGGCGCGGTCGACGAAGCCGAACCTGCGCGGGAGCCGGTTGAGGAACAGGTTCTCCGCGACGCTGAGCTCGGGGACGAGCGCGAGCTCCTGGTGGATGACGGCCAGGCTGGTGTTGCCCTCGATCGTGCCCGAGTCGTGTCCGTGGATGCCCGCGAGGACCTTGACCAGCGTGGACTTGCCCGCGCCGTTCTCGCCGAGCAGGACGTGGACCTCGCCCGCGAAGATGTCGAGGTCGACCCCGTCCAACGCCTTGGTGGCACCGAAGTGCTTGGTGATGCCGCGGGCGGTGATGAGCGCGTTCACAGCTCGGCCTCCCCGAGCGAGCCGCGCAGCACGAGCTTCGCGGTCAAGCGGACGTCGTCGGGCTGCCGGCCGTCGATCAGGGCGAGCAGGCTGCGCGCGGCGGCCTTGCCCATCTCCACGGTCGGCTGCGCGATGACCGTGATCGGCGGGTCGAGCAGCGGGAACCACGGCTGGTCGTCGAACACGGCGAGCGCGATGTCGTGCGGGACCTGCAGGCCGCGGGCACGGATCTCGCCCAGCGCGCCGAGGCCCATCAGGTTGTCCATGGCGACGAGCGCGGTGGCGCCGTCGTCGATCAGCCTGGCGGCGGCCTGACTGCCGCTCTCCTGCCGGAAGTCGCCGTGCACGACCTGCGCGAGGCCGCCGAGCGACCCCGTGAGCACGTCGGTCCGTTCTCTTCCGGTGGAGGTGTTCGGCGGACCCGCGATCACTCCGATGCGGGTGTGGCCGGCGCCGACGAGCCGCCGGGCGAGCGAGGTCAACGCCTCACTGCCGTCAGCGCGGACGACGGGGCATGTGGCGCCCCTGACCGTCCGGTCGAGCAGAACTAGCGGTACGCCGCCTGCGCTCACTTCGCGAACCAGACTCGGGTCGTCGGTCGCGGGGCACAGCAGGAGGCCGTCCACCCGGCGGTCGAGCAGGGTGCGCACGTACGTGGCCTCCTGCTCGGCGCTCTCGTCGGCGTTCCCGATCACGACGCAGTAGCCGTGTGACCGGGCCTCGTCCTCGACCGCTCGCGCGATCTCGGCGAAGAAGGGGTTCAGCAGGTCGCTGATGACCAGACCGACGGTCTGGGTGCTGGTGGTCCTGAGAGAACGCGCCAGTGCGTTGGGCCGGTAACCGAGCTCCTCGACCGCGGCGAGCACCCGCACGCGGGTCGCTGGAGTCGGCGCGGCATGGCCGCTGAGCACGCGCGACACGGTGGCCGTCGAGACGCCGGCGTGCTGCGCGACGTCCTTCATGGTCGTCACGAGGGCTTAGTTAATCGATTACACATCTATGTAGTCAAGCTGGGACCTGTGGATGAGTAGGTGTACGGATGTCACCGGGCGTGTCCTGCCCCACCCTGATCACATGGACGGACAGGACCGCCTCGGGTACGAGCAGCGCCTCGCGCTGGAGCTCGCGGCCATCGGGCAACGGCTGGCGACGATCAGCACGGAGATGCGGGAGCACTCGGGCTCGGTGGCGACCGCGGCGACCGCCGTCGCCGAGGCCGTCGCGCCGCCGGTTCCCCCTGCTCCCCAACCTCAGGCTCCCCAGGCTCCTGTTCCCGGACCTGGGCAGATCCCGCAGCAGGCGCCGCCCAACCCGTGGTCGAACCAGGCCGCGGGCCAGCAGCCGTTCCCACAGCAGCAGCAGTTCCCACCGCAGCAGCAGTTCCCCCCGCAGCAGCAGTTCCAGCAGCAGCCGCATCCCCGGGCGCAGTGGCCGCAGCCCCCGCACCGGCAGTGGCAGCCGCCGCAGCCGCGCGAGACGCTGTTCGAGAAGCTCGGCAAGGACGGCGCCGGGGCGAAGCTGCTGGCCTGGGTCGGTGGCGCGATCACCGTGCTCGGCTTCGTGCTGCTGCTCGTCCTCGCCATCCAGCGCGGCTGGCTCGGCCCGATGCCGCGCGTCATCGGCGGTGCCGTGTTCAGCGGTGCCCTGGTCGGTGTCGGCATGTGGCTGCACCGCAACCCGTCCGGCCGCACGGGCGCGTTCGCACTGGCAGCCACCGGTTTCGCGGGTCTCTACCTCGACGTCATCGCCGCCACGAGCCTCTACGGGTACCTGCCGGACGGTGTGGGCCTGGTCGTCGGGCTCGCCGTCGCGGCCGCTGGTGTCGTGCTCGCGCTGCGGTGGGACTCGCAAACGCTTGCCGTGGGTGTTGTCGCAGCATGCGCCATCTGCTCACCGGTGATGACCGAGGGCTTCACGGTTCTGCTGGTCGGCTTCCTGCTGGTGCTGAAGATGGCCAGCACGCCGGTCCAGATCCGGCGCAACTGGCCGGGCCTCGCGATCGCGGGCGGCTTCCCGGTGATCTTCGCCTCGGTGCTCACGACCGCGAACGCGATCCCGCGCACCTACGAGTGGACCGTGGTCGGGGTCGCCGCCGCCGCGACCGTCGTCGGCATCGTGGTCGCGCTGTTGACGATCAGGAAGCGGCCGGACGACGTCGTCGCGATCGCCCTGGTCGCCGGGTCGGCGCTGCCGGCGTTGTTCGCGACCACGTTGCTCGACAGGCCTTCCGCGTCGGCGCTCGCCGGTGCGGTGGCCGCGGTGCTGCTCGCGATCTGGATGATCCCCGACCTGCCGCGCGCGTTCACGACGGCGGCCGGTGCGACGGGCATGCTCGCGTTGTTCCAGACGACGGTCATCGCGCTCGACGGCAACGTGCGCACGGCGATCGTGCTGGCCGAGGCGGTGCTGCTGGCGTTCCTCGCGGCACGCCTGAACAAGAAGAGCGCGCTGGTCGGGTCGATCGTGTTCGGCGTCGTCGGGTTCTTCATGGCCGTCGGACTGGCCGTGCCGATCACGTGGCTGGTCGACGAACCCCGTTTCTTCAACACCGTCTCTCCCGGCGACTACGCGGCGGGCCTCGTCACCGCCGTGGTGCTCGGGATCTACGCGGCAGTCGCGCCGTGGGCCGCGCTGAAGATGCAGGTGCTGCGCGAGCCGGCGAGGCACCCGTTCCCGTGGGTCGTCTCCGGCCTCGTGCTGCTCTACGGCGCGGCGGGTGCGGTGCTGTGCGCGGCGCTGCTCGTGTCGCCGGACGAGACGGGGTTCCTCTTCGGACACTCGGTCGTCACCGTGTCGTGGACGATCGCCGCGCTGGTCCTGCTGGTCAGGGGTATCAACAACAAGGCGCTGCGGATCTCCGGCCTGATCCTGGTCGGCGCGGCGGTGGTGAAGCTGGTGCTGTTCGACCTCTCCGCGCTCGACGACATCGCCCGCGTGCTGGCGTTCCTCGGCGCCGGTCTGGTCCTGCTCACGGCGGGCAGCCGCTACGCGAAACTCGTGGCCACCGCCAAGGCCTCTGACTAGTACTACGACGGGGCAAAGGTTTCGCTCGACCGGGTGACCGAAGTGGATCGAAAGCACCCGGAAGTGGTCCCATCCCCGGCATGGCAAAGCCACGCCTCGTGGCTGCGGTTCTAGCGCTCTCAGCGGCCTTCGCGGCGATGGGTGTTCAGCAACGGCACGAGTACACGACCACCTCTTCCGCATCGGTGGCCCCGCGTGCGTACGTGGTGGGCAAGACGGGTCTGGTGCAGGTCGTCGACACCAGGACCGGTGCCGTTCTCGCGCAGGCCGACACCGGCGGCCGCGCGACCGGGGTGGCCGTGTCGCCGGACGGGCAGCGGCTCTACGTGGTCAACGGCTGGACCGGCGCGATCACCGTGGTCGCCCCGGAGACCGGCGCGATCGTGGACCGGATCTTCACCCAGGTCCAGCTCTCGCACGCGGCGATGCGCCCGGACGGCAAGCGCCTCTACGTCTCGGCCGCCGGCGGCGTCGCGGTGGTGGACCCGGAGAACTTCCGGCTGGTCGCGGTGGTCAAGGTCGGCGGGCAGCCGCAGGGTCTCGCCGTCCACCCCGGCAACCAGGTCCTCTACGTGGCCAATTCCCAGGACGGCACGGTCGGGCTGGTCGACACCGCGACCGCGTTCCAGACCTCGACCGTCCAGGTCGGCGGCATGCCGCGGTTCCTCGCGATCTCGCCGGACGGCAAGCGCCTCTACGTGAGCGGCATGCGCCTGGGCGAGAAGGCGCCCGGCACGTTGTCGGTGATCGACACGACCACGAACCAGGTCGTCGGCGCGGTGGACGTAGGCAGGGGAGCGGGCAGCATCGCGGTGACGCCGGACGGCGGCACGGTCTACCTGGCGTTGCCGAAGGAACGCGAGGTGGTCATCGTCGACGCGGCCACCATGGCGGTGCGCGATCGGTTGCCCATCGACTCACCGGGTGTCGCCATCGCGCCGGGCGACCCGAGGGTTTTCCTCGCGACCGGGGCGACGACGACGGTGCTGGACAGCTCGAACGCGGTGCTAGCCACCTACCGGTTGAAGACGGGCGAGCTGGAAGAGGCGAGGCCGCGCCGGTTCGACGCGGCCATGATCGCCTTCTCCTCCGCTCAGCCGACCGCGACGGGTTTGCGGACCTCGTCGTCGAAAGCGTCGTCCGCCGGCTCGTCGTGAAGCGCGAGGCGTTCCTGGATCCGCTTGAGCGGACCCGGTGACCACCACGCGGCGTTGCCGAGCAGCTTGAGCACGGCGGGCACGAGCAGCATCCGGACCACGGTGGCGTCGAGCGCCAGCGCGAGGATCATGCCGACGCCGACGAACCGCATCATCGCGACCTGCGAGAACGCGAACGCACCGGTCACGACGATCAGCAGCAGCGCCGCCGAGGTGATCACGCGGCCGGTCTTGGCCAGACCGGTGGTCACCGCCTCCTCGGTCGTCGCGCCCTGGCTGCGGGCCTCGACCATCCTGGAGAGCAGGAAGACCTCGTAGTCCGTCGACAGGCCGAACACGATCGCCGCCATCAGCACGACGATGCCGGACTCGAGCGGCCCCGGTGTGACGCCGAGCCAGTCGGCGAAGTGGCCCTCCTGGAACACCCAGACCAGCACGCCGAACGTCGCGGACAGCGACAGCGCGCTCATCAGGACGGCCTTGATCGGCAGGACGACCGAGCCGAACGCCAGGAACATCAGGATCAGCGTGGCGCCGACGAGCAGCGCGATCATCAGCGGCAACCGGTCGGCGATGGCGTCGAGCGAGTCGCTGACCATGGCGGTGTTGCCGCCGACCAGCACCTCGGCGCCGGCGGGAGGCGTGAGCGCGCGGACGTCCTTCAACGCCTGCTTCGACTGCTCGCTCAGCGCGTCGCCGTCCAGACCGGCCGAGGCGGACGTGACCCCGTTGCCGGAGCCGGTCGGCTGGACGTCACCGACACCGGCAACGTTGCCGACCTTGCCCAGGTACTCCTGGACCGCGGCCTGGTCACCACCCTTGACGACGATCTTGAAGCCGGAGGCGGACAGCGCCGAGAAGTTCTGGTTGATGTTCTCGGTGGCGACGCGCACGGCGTTGCCCTCCGGCAGGACCTTCTCGGTGACCTGGCCGAACTGGACGTTGAGGAACGGCGCGCCGAGAGCGACCAGCACAGCGACCAGCGGGACGGCGAACAGCAGCGGCCGCTTCATGACCTTGCCGCTCAGGCTGCGCCAGCCGCGTTCACTCGGCTCCTTCTTGCGCCACGGCATGGCGAGCTTGTCGACCCGCTTGCCGAGCACGCCGAGCAGCGCGGGCAGCAGCGTCAGCGAGACCAGCGCCGCGATGGCGACCGACGCCACGCCGCCGTACGCGAGGGACTTCAGGAAGCCGTGCGGGAAGAGCACCAGCCCCGCCAGCGCGAAGACCAGCACCGTCGCGCTGAACAAGACCGTGCGGCCGGCCGAGGCCACCGTGCGGCGGACGGCCTGCTCAGTGGAACGCCCCTGCGCGAGCTCTTCGCGGAACCTGCCGACCATGAACAGCCCGTAGTCGATCGCCATGCCGAGACCGAGCAGCGACGCGACGTTGACCGCGAACGAGTTGACCTCGGCGAAGAGCGAGACGGCGTGCAGCACCCCGAGCGCGCCCATGATCGAGAGACCGCCGACGACGACCGGCAGGCCGGCGGCGACCAGACCACCGAAGATGATCACCAGCAGGAGCAGGACCAGCGGCAACGAGAACATCTCGGCGCGCGTCAGGTCGTCCTGCGACATGTCGTTGATGGCCTTCTGGGTGGGTACGAGCCCACCGATCTGCTGGGAGAGGCCGTCGATCGCGAGCTGCTTCTCGACGTCCTGGAACTGCTTGATCTGCTCGTTCGAGTCACCGCTGGTCAGCGTGATGGCGACGAGCGCCTGCCGCTTGTCGTCGGACGGCACCGGTCCGACGGTCTTGAGCACGTCGTCCTTCGGGAAGCCGCTGACGTGGTCGGCGACCTTCTTGAGCTCGAGCGGGTTGGAGAAGTCGCCGCGGTAGATGACGATCACGTCGCCGTTCTGCCGCCCGAACGCCTGCTCGGCCACCTCGTCGGCCCGCGCCGCCTCGCTGGAAGGAGCCTCGTACCCGCCCTGGCTGAGCCTGTCGAACACGCCCAGGCCCCACACGCCACCCAGAACGGTGAGGAGCACTGTCGCGACCAGCACCACCCACCGGCGGCGATATGCGATCGAGCCCCACTTCGCGAACATCGGCGACGGCCTCCTGAGTTACGGTTCTGCAAATCCCGTGAAGATGCGTAAACACCGTTTACTAAAACCGTACGGGGCCGTGGACAGGGTCTACAACCCGATGGAGTGACATATGACCGAGGCCACTCGCCGAGAACGTCTCCGCGCAGAGACCGAGCGTGAGATCCGGCAAGCGGCCCGCGCTCTTCTGGTGGAGAGCGGCCGCGACGCGGTTACCCTGCGTGCGATCGCACGCAAACTGGGCATCACCGCACCGGCCCTGTACCGCTACTACGACTCGCACGACGCGCTGCTGCGCCAGCTCTGCGACGACATCTGCGCGGACATGGCGGAAGCGCTCAACGCGGACCTCGCCGCGGACACGACGAACCAGGCGAGGTGCCAGGTCAGGGCGGTGTGCCACGCCTTCCGCCGCTGGGCGCTGGCCCACCCGCAGGAGTTCGCGCTGGTCTTCGCCTCACCACGCGACCCGCTGGGCGCCGACCAGTTCGGCGCGGTGTTCCTGGAGCTGGCGGGCAGGTTGATCGCCTCGAACCTCGCGGCCAACCACGCGGACGACGAGGTGCCGGAGGTGCTGCACGAGGACCTGGTCAGGTTCCAGCGCATCCTGTTCGACGCGGTGTCGGTGCACGGCGTGACCGTCGGGGACGACGTGCTCAACCTGGGCAAGATCTACCACGTCGTGCAGTCGTGGGTGCGGCTGTACGGGCACGTGGCGCTGGAGGTGTTCGGGCGGTTCCCGTTCGCGGTGAGCAACCCGGAGCCGATGTTCGACAGCATGCTGGACCAGATGCTGATGGACATCGGGTTCCAGGACGCCTCCGACTCGGCGGTTCGCTGACTCGCGCGTAGTCGCGGAGGGTGCGCGCGGCACGGCCGCGCTGCTTCGTCACGGCCTCGGCCTCGCGCACCGCGATCGGAACGGGCGCCGAACCGAACGGCTCGACGGCGCTGCACGTCGATGATCCGGCCGTGTCGCTGGGGAGCGGATCCGCCAGCCGCTCGCGGCGCACCTCGCGTACCTGGCGACACGTCAGACTTGGTGCTCAGCCTGGTGATGCGGCCATAGGCCGAACAGCTCGCAAGGACCTACCTGCTGACCGGGCATCCGCTCAGCCAGGACGTGGTCGTCGAGATGCTCATGACCGTGCTCACGGGAGCGTTGCGGGGCGGCGCAACTGGCCGACCCGTCGCTGGAGGTGGCACAGGTGCTCCGAGAGGAGCCGGCGCAGCCGTAGCCGCGCCGGCTCCTCGCAGTCGCTACAGAACGACGTTCACCAGGCGACCGGGGACGACGATCACCTTGCGCGGCTCGCCACCGGCGACCAGCTCGGCGATCTTCTCCTCGGCCAGCGCCGCCGCCTTGATCTCGTCCTGCGACGCGGAGGCCGACACGACGACCCGCGAGCGGACCTTGCCGTTG
>JASLAV010000203.1 GCA_030146905.1 Lentzea sp.
GAAAACCAGTGCGAGCGCTTGCCGGGCCACCGCATTTCCCTGCTACGTTGCTGATCGTGCCGGACTTCAAGCTGCCGCTCTACGGCGCTGACACCGAACGCGGCGACCTCGCTCCCTGAGTCGCCCCGTTCCGCCGACACCGTTCTGGAGCTCGCCCGGCGCCACCCGGAGGCGGGGGTGCCGGCCGGCCGCGACGAGCTGGAGCGCTTCTACGCGTTCCGGGACTTCGACCACTTCCTGAAGGTGTACTGGGCCGTCCAGTCGATGCTGGAGGACCGCCGCGACGTCCACACCCTCGCCGGCCTGGAGTCGGGACGGGCGGAGGCCGCCGCGCTGGGCGTGGACCTGGCCTGGTGCTTCGACATCCCCGGCGAGAAGGGCGTGGAGGCGGGCAGGGAGACGCTCGCGTTCGCCCTGGACCTGCCTGACGGACTGGTCTCGTTCGGTCTCGGAGGGCCCGAGGCCGGCGTCGGCCGCGCGCGGTTCGCGCCCTTCTTCGACGCCGCGACGGCAGCGGGCCTGCACAGCGTTCCGCACGCGGGGGAGACGAGCGGGCCCGAGACCGTCTGGTCTGCGTTGCGCGACCTGCGAGCCGAGCGCATCGGGCACGGAACCAGCTGCGTGCAGGACCCGGCGCTGCTGGAACACCTGGCGTTGAAGGGGATCCCGCTGGAGGTGTGCCCGACGTCCAACGTCCGCACGCGGCAGGTCCCGTCGATCGAGGAGCACCCCGTGCGCCGGATGCTCGACGCCGGGGTGGTGGTCACGCTGAACACCGACGACCCGCCGTTCTTCGGCGCCACGCTGGAGGGCGAGTACCTGGCGGTGGCCACGGCGCTGGACCTGGGACGCGCCGACGTCGCGCGGCTGGCGGAGAACGCCGTGCTGGCGTCGTTCCTGCCGAACGCGCGCAAGACCTCGCTGCTGGAGGAGATCGCGGCGGTGCTCGCCGCGGTGTGAACCCCATGAGTCCATTCGCCACCGAAGCTCACCAGATATCACACCTGGTGAGCGCGTTGTCACTCTGCATGCATCTCGTTTGGTGGCAAGCGATGCGCCGTTTCGGGCACAGTGGGTGTCAGGGCGCGACATCAACAAGGGGGCCTTCTGTGAAGAGAACCATCGGTTTGCTGGCAGCCGTCGTGGCTGCACTGGGGATCACCACGCCGGCGCAGGCCTCGTACTCGGCCTCGCTCGTGGTGCTCGGCGACTCCTTCGCGTCGGGCACGGGGGCTGGCGACTACCAGGACGGCACCGCGGGGAACTGCTGGCGCAGCAACAACTCCTACGGCGAGCAGGTGGCAGCCCGCCTGCGCGCCGAAGGCAGGCTCGGCTCGTTCACGAACGCGAGCTGCAGCGGCGCCGCCACCGCCGACATGTCCGTCCCGTTCAAGGACCGCCCGGCCCAGCTGGACGCGCTGAAGCCGGACACCACCCTGGTGCTGCTCACCGTGGGCACCAACGACATCGACTACGCCTCCTTCGGCAGCACGTGCGTCCTGAGCGACTGCACGGGCGCGGCGACCGAGGCGATCCTGGCCAAGCTGCCGCGGATGGGCAGCAACGTCACCGCTCTGCTCGCCGAGATCGACAGGCGCAGCCCGGACGCGCGCATCGTCGTGGTGGGCTACGGCCGCCAGGTGTCCACTTCGGAGAACCCTCCCGGAGCCGTGCTCGACCCGATCTGCGGCGACGGCCTGCTGACCGCGGCGGAACGCGTGGAGGGCAACAGGGTCACCGACGGCATCGACGCCACGCTCAGCTCGGCCGTGACGACCGCTCGCAGCCAGGGCGCGTTCGCCACCTACGCCAGCCCGTTCTCCCGCCCCGAGACGTTCGACGGCCACGCGCTCTGTGAGTCCGGGACGCCGTTCCTGCGCGGGTTCGACCCGCTGGCTGAGGGGCAGGAGGGCGTGGAAGCGGTGTTCCACCCGAACGTGCAGGGACAGACGGCACTGGCCTCGCTCGTGCGGGTCTAGTGCGCTAACGCCAGGCTGACCGTGCGAGCTCCTCGACCTGGGCGAGGAGCTCGCGCGGTGGTACGTCGAGGTTCAGCGGGTACTCGGTGATCGTGATCGGTGAGTGGAGCACTCTCCGCGGCCGCACTCCCGCCGTCCCGCTCGGGTACACCAGCCAGCCGCGCTCCACCTGGAGCGCCGTGCAGTAGGCGAGGACCTGGTAGAGGTCCGCGTTGGGGTAGCTGCCCTTGGCGCTGGGCCGCTTGTACTTGGCGTCCACGACGAACCGCGGTCTGCCGTCAACGACGTGCACGACGTCGACCAGCATCGAGATGCCTCCGCCGGTGTCGAGCTTCGCAGGGAACTGGCCCCGCGTGTAGCCGGGTGTGGTGCTCCACGCCTCGGTGAGCGCGGTGGTGACGAAGTCCTCGAAGACCTTCTCCATGTTGACGACGAACGTGGCGATCGACAGCCCGTTCCGGCCCACCTCGAACGACAGCGTGTTGAGCACGATCTCCGCGATCCGCAGCGCTGGCTGGTAACGCAGGTTGAGCCGGCTGGGCCGCCACCGCGGCAAGGGCGCCCTGGCCGGCAGCTGCGAGATCGAGAGCAGCTGGCTCTCCACGTGGCGCAGCCGCCGCTGGACCGAGTCGTGGATCCTCGGCACGCTGAGCATCCTCTGCACCGCGGCACGCAGGATCTGGTTCTCCGGGACGTCCACCGTGTACTCGTCGTGGCTGGTCTCGACCGGCAGCAGCCGTCCGGGTCGTGCGGTGATCTGGTCGCCGACCCTGATGCGGCCGCGGATCACCGTGCTGGTCGCGTGTTCGGTGGCGTAGCCGAGCAGCACCCCGTTGAGCAGTGCGCGTTCCGCGTGCCGGCACAGGGTTTCCGCGACGACGCCCCAGAGCCCGCTGGCTTCGACGCCCTCGATGTTCTCCGGCCGGAAGCCGGGGTTGAGGGCATACCCGATCATGAACAGCAACCGCGGAATGCTGACCTTGGGCGTGACGACGATGTCCAGGCCGTGCGCGTGGATCGCGCCGACGCGTTTGGTCTTGGGCACGAGCCGGTAGCCGTCGCTCGCGGGTTTCACGTCCACGAGGTCGCACTTCTCCAGGAACGCCAGCTGCATCGGCGTGAGCGACAGCTTGTGGCCGCCCTTGGCGTTCTCCTGGAGCTCGATCACCGGGCGTCCCGGATGGCGTTGAGCCCGTAGGTGTCGTGCACCTGGTCGCGGCCCATGCGTCCGTAGTAGTGCTCTTCGAGCAGTGGCAGGATCGAGTGCTTCCAGACGAGGTCGAGGCTGTGGTCGGCATCCGGCTTCATCAGGTACGACGGTCCGATCTGGAAGTCGTGGTCCGTGGAGCCGATCCGTTCGTTGAGCCTCGCGAGCAGCTCGACCCGCTCACCGGATTTCCCCTCGGCCTCGACCCACCTCTGAAGAACCCTGTTGACCGGCGGCATCGACGGGTGGAGCTCGACGAACGCGAAGCGGCGGCGCATGGCCGCGTCGACGAGCGCGATGGAGCGGTCTGCCGTGTTCATCGTGCCGATAACGAACACGTTGCCGGGTAAGCGGAACCGTTCGTCGGAGTACTGGAGGTCGATCGACTCGTCGCGGTACTCGAGGAGGAAGTACAGCTCTCCGAACACCTTTGAGAGGTTGGCCCGGTTGATCTCGTCGATGATCAGCACGTACGGGCGGTCCGGTTCCTGGGAGGCCTCGTCCGCGAGCTTGCGGAGCGGTCCCCACCGCAGTGCGAAGCTCGCGCCGTTCTTGTCGGAATGCGGACGGAAACCTTCGAAGAAGTCCTCGTAGGAGTACGAGGGGTGGAACTGCACCAGTCGCGTCGCGGTCCGGCCGGCGATGTGATCGGCGAGAGCCCGCGCGAGGTAGGTCTTCCCGGTGCCCGGCGGCCCGTGGAAGACGACCTGCTTGCGGTGCTGCAGCAGTGTGATGATCTCCTGCACCTCGTCCAGGTCGAAGTGCAGCAGGGACGCGAGCTTGTCGGTGGCAGACGGCAGCTGGACGTGCTCGGAGGCCTTCGCCGGCTGCTCGGCCAGACGGGCGGCCAGGTGTTCGGCGTCGTTGGCGGAGAAACCGGGCACGGTCAGCCGGAGCCGGATCTGCCTGGTGTTGTTGCCCCCTGGCGTCGCGGTGAGCTTGCGCTGCTCCCGGCTGATGTGCCGGCGAAGCGCGTTGACGTCGGTCACGTCGGCCAGCCGCACGGGGCCTTCGAGGATCGTGCGCTGACTTTCGGGCAGGTTCTGGACCCTGCTGGAGTCGACGATGCCGTTGTCCACCACGGCGTCGAGCTCGCCCAAGCGTTGGAGCAACAGCTCCAGCAGGGCGTTGTACCGAGGGTTCGTCCCGTTGGGGCGGCTGCTGGACTTGCCGCCCATGCTTCTCATGATCAACGCGAGCCGGTTGCCTTCTGGTTCGATCTCGAACTCAGCGTCGAGCACGTCGCCATCGTCGGTTGTTGCCCTCATACGGTGTTTATCGGCTCTATGGATCATTCAGTTACCTAATAGCTGCGCCGTGTGTGTACAGCGCGTCTTGTTCCGTGTGACCGGAAATGACCGTCCTGGTGGTGGACACCACCGGGACGGGCGAGGATCCTGCTACACGTGGAGCAGGTCGTCGAGATGGCGGACTTGGACGCGGCGCACGAGATCTTGAGCGCGGCTTACAGCAGGTTGCGCATCGACGGCAGCAAGGACCGCCCGTTGAGCTGGATGGCCTCGCGGACGGTCGGCCGGGTCCGGTTCGACAGGGTCGGCGGCCGCATCGGGCTGGAGGCCACCGGGGATCCCTTGCGCAACTACGTGTTCGGGCACCTGGACAGCGGCCGGATCCAGCACAGCTCCGACGGCGAGGACCGGTTCCTCCTCCCCGGTGACGCGTTCCTCACGGCTCTGCCCGACCGGCCGTTCCGGGCCTCGATCGACGACCCGGACGTGTCGATGGTCGTGCTGGGCCAGGCGGTCGTGGACGAGGTTGCTGACGACGTTCGTTTTGAGGGGTACCGGCCTCTCTCGCGGCGTGCCGCTGATGCGTGGCGGTCCACGTGTGTGCATCTGCGTGACGAGATACTTCCGGCGTTCGAGGAGCATCCGCTCGTGGTGGCGAACGCGACGCGTCTGCTTGTCGCCACGACCCTTGCCACGTTCCCGAACAGCACCCTCAGCGAGATAGTGGTTGATCGGCGCGATGCTCACCCTCGAACCTTGAGACGTGCCATCGCGTTCATCGAGGCCAACGCGGAGAAGGACCTCACGGCTGCGGACGTCGCACGCGCCGCACGAGTGTCCATTCGCGCGATCCAGCTCGCGTTTCGTCGTCACCTCGACACGACTCCGATGACCTACCTCCGACGCGTGCGCTTGTCGTGCGCGCATACGGACCTGCTTGCTGCGAACGGGTCAGTCACGGCGATCGCCGCGCGTTGGGGTTACGCCCGTCCGGGTGTCTTCGCCGCGCATTACCGCGCCGCCTACGGTGTGCCGCCGTCGCGGACCCTGCGGTCAGGCTGAGGCACTTCGTTTTCGGGG
>JASLAV010001147.1 GCA_030146905.1 Lentzea sp.
GCGGCCGGGGTGCCCCAGCTGGTCGAGCCGGGGCCCGGCGACCGGACCGTGCACGCCACGGCGATCAGCGGGCGCGGGGCGGGGCTCGCGGCACGACCGGAGGAGGTCACCCCGGCACTGCTCACGCGGCTGATCGAGGACTCGAAGCTGCAGCGGGCCGCCGGTGAGGTGCGCGACGAGATCGCCGGCATGCCGTCCCCGGCGGAGGTGGCGGCGCAGTGGGAGAGTTTCGCGCGCTGGGGGCGCGGTTCGTGAGATTGACCCCGGCGTAATAAGACAGCCTCTAATGTGGAGCGTGTGCGCATTCTCTTCTCGAGCTTAGGCTCACACGGACACGTTTATCCGATACTCCCGCTCGCGATCGCCGCCCGCGAGCAGGGGCATGACGTCCTCTACGCCGTCGACCCGGGGTTCCACCCGACTGTGGAAAAGCTGGGTTTCACGGTCGTCGACGCCGGCGTGAGCATCTGGGACGCGTTCCGTCAGGCCAACGCGCTGCACGGCACCTCCGAGTTCCGCCGCGACATGCTGCGGCAGACCGCGGTCGACGCCTTCGGATCCGTGCTGCCCAGGGCCTTCGTGAACGACCTGGAGCCCGTGCTGGAGCGGGACAAGCCCGACCTCGTCGTCTTCGAGATCATCAACGCCGGAGCGGGCCTCGCCGCACTGCGCGCGGGCATTCCCGCCGTCTGCCACGGATTCGGCAAGATGGACGAGAACCTGGTTCCGGAAGCAATGAGGGACCTGCTGCTGGAGTACGCCGCAGAACTCGGCATCAACGTCCCGAATGGGCAGCATTACGGACTCGGATCGCCTTATCTCGACGTCTTTCCCCCGTCTTTGCAGGACGTCGGGTTCCTGTCGGACGTCGATCGGATTCCGATGCGTCCCGTTCCGTTCGCCGAGCCGGGTGAATTGCCCGAATGCGTCACCACGCGTTCCAGGCCGCTGGTGTACCTCACGTTCGGAACCGCGTTCTCGAACCCGGACCTGCTGCGGACCGCGGTCGCCGGGCTGTCGGGGCTGGACGCCGAGGTGCTGGTCGCCACGGGCCCGCAGGTCCAGCCGTCCGCGCTGACCGACGTGCCGGGCAACGTGCACGTGCTGTCGTGGGTGCCCCAGGCGGACCTGCTCGCGCACGCAGATCTCGTCGTGCACCACGGTGGCGCGGGCACGACGGTGAGCGCGATGGCCAACGGCCTGCCGCAGCTGGTGCTGCCGCAGGGCGCCGACCAGTTCCGCAACGCCGAGATCGTCACGAACACCGGGCTCGGTGCCCAGCTCGTCGCCGAGGAGTTCACCTCGGACGCGGTGCTGGAGACGGCGCGCAAGCTTCTGGCCGACACCGGCGTGCAGGCCGCGAACACCCGCATCGCTGCGGAGATCGCGGCCATGCCGCACCCGGACGACGTCGTGCCGAAACTCGTGGAACTCGCTGGCTGAGAACGGACCGGGACCGGTGCCTACTCGCTGGGCACCGGTCGGAGGGCGGACAGCGCCTCGTCGACGGAGTTGTGCAGCAGCAGCACGTCGGCCACTCCTGTGACCTGCAAAGGCCTTCTCACGGCACGATGAGGCGCCACGACGTGGAAGTCCTTGCCGTACTCGTCGGCCAGCTCGTGCGCCGTGATCAACGTCGAGATGCCGGTCGAGCCGAAGAAGCTGACCTGTGTGAGATCCGCGACCAGCGCCGGGCCCTCAGCGGAGAAGCCGAGGCGCAAGGCGTCCAGCACCTCGTCAGCCGTGTCTACGTCGATTTCACCTTCCACCGCGACGACCACCACACCGGCGACATCTGCGGCACGCACCGTGAGCAGCGGTGACTCCCTGAACTGATCTTCGTTCACCAGCACTCCCCGGTGGCCGAAGCACGTGAAACGCGGACTCCGAGCACGCTGCTGAACCCGGTTACCCGTTCGACGTTACGGCCGTTGCTCCCACACCACAACCTGTTGGTCACCCAACCGCCTGATGGCTGCGACCCGTCCAGTGTCGCGCACGGCCCCGGCCGGACGGACGGTCACCCCCACCCGGCCGCCAGCTCGCACCAGACGACTCTCCTGCCGGTCTCGGCGGCGACTCCCCACGCCTCGCACAACTCGGCGACGAGCCGGAGTCCCCAGCTGCCGGCCCGCGGCTCGGTGGCGGCGTGGTCGGCCACCTCGACCCGCACGCGGTCCCGGTTGCCGGTGATGCGCACGATCGGCCGGCCGCTGCCGTGGCGGACCGCGTGGGTGGTGAACTCGTCGGCTACCAGCACGACGTCGTCGTGGCTGCCGCGATAACCGCAGTTCAGCGCCGCGTACCTGGCGAAGTCGCGGGCTAGTGACACGCCGCCGCGCCGGTCGATCTCCGGCAGGGAGAACACGGCTTCGGTGAACGCGCTCGTGGCCACGGGTTCACACTGCACCACCTCGCCGGTCCGTGCAGGCGCAAGCAAACCAACTCCGTTGGTGCAGTCGCTCCAGCCGGGCAGACCTCCTGGTCACCCGACGGCGTACCTGAAGTTCCGCGACCGTCCGACGACGAACGGCCGCAGGTGGGCGAACACCTCCTCGTGCTGCTCCTCGACACCGAGCTGGGGCGAGATCAGCTTGACCAGGTGCGTCGCGCCGGTCGTGAGGGCGCCGCCCAGCGGGAGGACGCCGACGAAGATCGGCACACTGGAGCTCTCCGCCTGCCGCCGCACCCGCTGCAGCGCGTCCAGCGGCAGGTCGTTCAGCAGCACGTTGTCGCCCTGGTAGGTGTGCGGCGGGAGCGGGGCGCCGGCCGCCTCGGCGAACGGCCTGAGCCCGAACCCCTCGCGCAGCCGCGGTGCGACGCGGAGGTGGCCGACGTCGAACGGCCTCGTGCTCGCGAAGGTCACCCGGACCACGTCGCCGAGGGTGCTGAGGGCCGGCGTGACGTGTTCGGGCAGGTCCCACGTGTGGAACGCCTCGAACACCGCTTCCGCGTGCTCGGCGGCGAAGAACATCTCCCCCGCGTGGACGTGGGTCAGGTCGAGCAGTTCGAACTCCATCGCGGTGACGACGTCACCGACCTTCTCCGTCCTGAGGACGCGGTCGCGCGCGAGGCCGAACTCGCGGGCGAGCACGCTGAACCCGCCGCCGAGGGTGTAGCCGACGACACCCACGTCGCTCGCGTCGCCGCTGAGCGGAGCGAGACCGAGGGGTGCGGCCTTCTCGATCACCTGCTGCCAGACGGCACCCGCTCCGACCCTGGCGGTCCTGGTCGCGGGGTCGATCTCGACGTCGTTCATGCGCCTGGTCGAGATGAGGACGCCGGTGGTCGCCGTGGTCAGGCCGTGGCCGGTGGTCTGGACGGCGTGGTCGAGGCCGTGGTTCTCGGCGTGGTCGAGAGCTTTCCGCACGTCATCGGCGTTCTCCACCGCGAAGATCACCTGGGGCTCGTGGCGGATCCCGGTCTGGAAACCGCTGCGTTCTTCGTCGTAGCTGTCGTCGCCGGGGTGGAAGATCTGCATGTATCCAGCGTCGCTGGCCTGGTCTTATATGTCCAAGATCTGATTGTGCTCATTCCTATAATCGTTCGTTATGGAACTTCGGCAGCTGGAGTACTTCGTCGCGGTCGTCGAGGAGGGCTCGTTCACGCGTGCCGCGGAACGGGTGCACGTCGCGCAGCCCGGTGTCAGCGCGCAGATCCGGCGACTGGAACGGGAGCTCGGGCACGACCTGCTCGACCGGTCGGGACGCGCGGTCACGGTGACGGACGTGGGCGCGGCGGTGCTGCCGCTGGCGAGAGCTGCCCTCGGTTCGGTGGAATCGGCGCGGCGGACCGTGGAGGAGATGGCCGGGCTGGTGCGTGGGCTCGTGCGCGTCGGGATGGTCGTGTCGTGCGGGATCATGGACGTGCCGGAGCTGCTGTCGTCGTTCCACACGTCGTTCCCCGGCGTGGAGATCACGTTGGTGGAGGCCAACTCCGACTCGCTCGTGTCGTCCCTCGTGGACGGTGGGCTCGACCTCGCGCTGATCGGTTACGCGGGACCGGAGCCGGACGGCCTGTCCGTGCGGGTGCTGGCCGATGAGCCGCTCGTGGCCGCTGTGGCCGCTACGGATCCCTGGTACGGCAGGGAGGTCGTTCCGCTGGACGCGTTGCTGGAGCGCGGGTTGATCAGCCTGCCGCCGGGAACGGGGTTGCGCGGGGCGTTGGACGAGGCGTGCGGTTCGCGTCGCCCGCGCATCGCGTTCGAGGCGTCCGCGCCGGCGATGGTGATCACGCTGGCGCAGCGCGGGCTCGGGCCGGCCGTGCTGGCGTCGTCGATGGTTCCGCACGACCTGCACGCGGTGCGGATCACGGACCCGTCACCCCGCAGCAGGCTCGCCTTCGCGTGGCGCGCGGAAGGCCCGCACAGCCCGGCGGCGCGGGCGCTGATCGGGGTGGCGGAAAACCGGATGACAGCTCCCTGAGTCCCTGTCACGATCATCGGCATGTTCCTGACGGCTGAGCACAACACGTTCGCAGGTGTTCCTGCGGGCGCGCTCGCCGTCGCCTCGGCACAGCTCGCCGGCGCCCGACTCTGACCCTTCTCCAGTCCCTCCTTCAGGACCGCTGGGGGAGGGTGGCAGCAGTCCACCGGTTCTGAGCACCCGGCTGTACTTCCCCGAGGAACAGGGCGATGAAGCAGGAGTTCGTGCGCGCCAAGCCGCACCTCAACATCGGCACCATGGGACACGTCGACCACGGCAAGACCACGCTGACGGCCGCCATCACCAAGGTGCTGTCCGAAATGGACCCGTCGGGCACCACCTTCACGGCGTTCGACCGCATCGACCGCGCGCCGGAGGAGCTGGCCCGCGGCATCACGATCAACATCGCGCACGTCGAGTACGAGACGCCCACGCGTCACTACGCGCACGTCGACATGCCCGGCCACGCCGACTACGTGAAGAACATGATCACGGGTGCGGCGCAGCTGGACGGCGCGATCCTCGTGGTGTCCGCTGAGGACGGCACGATGCCGCAGACGCGTGAGCACGTGGTGCTGGCGCGCCGGGTGGGCGTACCGCACGTGGTCGTGGCACTGAACAAGGCCGACGCGGTGAGCGACCCGGAGCTGCTCGACCTGGTGGAGCTGGAGATCCGCGACCTGCTCTCCCAGTACGGCTTCGACGGCAACGCCACACCGGTGGTGCGGGTGTCCGGCCTGCGCGCACTGCAGGGCGACCCGGTGTGGGTGCAGTCGGTGGTGGCGTTGCTCGACGCCATCGACTCGCACGTGCCGGTGCCGTCACGTGACCTCGACGGGGCGTTCCTCATGCCGATCGAGAACGTCATGACCATCACCGGTCGCGGCACCGTCGTGACCGGCGCGGTCGAACGCGGCGTGCTCGGCATCGGTGACGCGGTCGAGGTCGTCGGTCTCGGTGACGCGGTGACGTCCGTCGCCACCGGCATCGAGACGTTCGGCAAGCCGATGCGGCAGGCCCAGGCGGGAGACAACGCCGCGGTCCTGCTGCGGGGTGTGAAGCGCGGAGAAGTCCGGCGCGGCCAGGTCCTGGCCCTGCCGGGCAGCGTCGCGCCGCACACCAGGTTCCGCGCGTCGGTGTACCTGCTCTCCCACGCGGAGGGCGGCCGGCACACCGGGATCACGTCGAACTACCGGCCGCAGTTCCACTTCCGCACCGGCGACGTCGTCGGCGTGGTGGAGCTGTCCGGCACGGCGCCGGCCATGCCGGGCGACACCGTCGACGTGACGGTGGAGCTGGGCAAGGCGGTGGCGATGGACGCCGGGCTCGGGTTCGCGATCCGCGAGGGCGGCAAGACCGTGGGAGCGGGCACGGTCGGCGAGATCCTCGCTTGAGGCGGTGGTGACGACCCGAGAAGGTGGTCGCGCCGCCTTTGAAGCGCGGCGGGACAATTGTCCCGCCGCGCCTCATGCTTCGCGAAGCGCGCACCGCTCTTGCATTGCCCGGAGTACACCAGCAGGACAGCAAGCCGTTCCAGAAATCAAAATGGCTTTTGTCAACCGTGCGGAAACTGGACATAAACAGGCCAAAACCAGTACATCCATCGAACGCTCTCCCTCAAACGACTAACGTGCGGCCACAGCAAAGACCCGCCGCCAGGGGGAATCGTTGTCCAAGCCGCAAAGGGGCGTGTTCGCCCTCTTTTCAGCGGTGCTCGCCACCACGATGCTGATGAGTCCGGCCGTTGCAGATGTGGCCAACCCGCCGTGGCCATCAAAGTGCCCTCTCAAAGTGGGTCTGCTCGTCGATCAGTCCGACTCGATGGCTGACCGGTTCTCCGACGTCCGCGAGGCGACGAGCAATGTCGTGGACGCGTTGCGAGACAAGCCTTCCGAGGTATCGCTCGTCGGGTTCGGCACGATCGCGAAGGTGTTCGACTCGGCGGTACCGGTGATGAACGATGACGACCGGCACCGGCTGAAGGACGAGATCGACCAGCTCGACACCGGTACTGGCGTCGGCGGGGCGACGAACTGGCAGGCCGCGCTCGCCGCAGTGCAACCGCTCGGTCTCGACGTAGTCGTTCTGATCACCGACGGTCAGCCCACCACGTACGGCGATCCGGCCCAAGACGACCGCGAACACGCGCTCTCGCATGCCACCGCCGCGGCGGACGCGCTCAAGTCCACCGGTACGCGGGTCGTCGCCGTGGGCATCGAACTAGACGCCGGCGCCGCCACCAATCTCGCAGCGGTCACCGGCCCAACCGAGGGCCACGACTACTTCGCCAGTGACACCAAGGGTTTGCTGCGCCAGCTCTACAGCATCGTCGCAAGCGCGTGCGGCGTCGCCCCAGACGCTCTCCCCAGGCCGGAACCCGCACAGTTCCCGTGGAAGGACGTCCTGCTCTACGCAGGTGCCGCCCTGCTCTCCATCGCTCTGGCCGGGCTGTTCCTCCACCTGAGGCGACGCACACCTCGAGTCCAGCCGACGGTTCCGCACCAGCCGCCGAAGGTCGTCGGCCCCACGCTCGCCCATGACGAC
>JASLAV010000217.1 GCA_030146905.1 Lentzea sp.
CCAGATGAAGTACTCCGTCAGCGGCAGGCCGAACTTGGTGAGCGCCCAGCGCGGGAACAGCACGGAGACGAACGAGCAGTGCGTGACCAGGACGTTCTCCTGGCCCTTCGCGATCAGCTTGCCCCAGTCCCAGGTGGTGCCCGGGTTGTTCATCTCGCAGATGTTGCCGTCGACCCACTTGACCAGCGAGCACGCGTAGGGCAGCTGCATGCCCATGGCCTCCTCGGCCTTGGCGTGCCCGTTGATGAGCTCCTCGAGGGCGTCCGAGTTGGCGTAGCAGTCGTCATCCATGATCCAGATGAAGTCCGCGCCGAGCTCGTAGCTCTTGTTCATGCCGGTCGCGAAACCACCGGCGCCACCGGTGTTCTCCTTGAGCCGCACGACGACGACGCCGTCGATCTGCTCGTACTCCTTGAGCACCTGGTCGGTGCCGTCGGTGGAGGCGTTGTCGACGACGACGACCCACTCCGGCCGGCGGGTCTGCGCGAGGACGTGGTCCAAGACCGTTGTGAGCTTGTCCTTGCGGTTGTAGGTGACGACAACGGCGGCGACAGTGCTCACTTGAGCCATCCTTGGTAGAGGTCACGCGTCCAGTCCTCGGCACGCGGCAGCTTCGCGAAGGCCTCTGCCTTCGCCGCCTGCTCGTCGAGCCAGGTCTTGCGCTGGTCGGGAGAGGTCATCATGGTGCGGATCCGGGCCGCGGCGGCCTGGACGAAGGCGTACGGGTGACGCGGGCAGAGCAGGTCGTCGGCGATCAGCGACGACTGCGAGCCGACGTCGGCCGACACGACGGGCACACCCGCCGCCGTCGCTTCGAAGGACGTCAGGGTGAGGCCCTCGTTGTCCGATGAGACGACGAGCACGTCGGAGTCGCGGAAGGTGTCGCTGACGGGGTGGTCGGCCCCGCGCAGCTCGACCGCGTCGCCCAGGCGGGCGCGCAGGCTGTTCACCTCGGCGGCAAGCTCACCGTGGCCGTGGATGATGAACCGCACGTCGCGCGGCGAGTTCTTCTTGAGCTCGGCGGCCAGCTGCAGGAACAGGTACGGGCGCTTCTGCTGCGTGAACCGGCCGACGAACGCCACGGTGAACGGGTTGCTCTCCGTGCCGGCCGAGGCGCCGGCCGCGATGCCGCCGGTGGTGAGGCCCGCGAGCGTGGCGAAGACGACCTTCTCCGCGTCCAGCCCGTGCTTGCCGACGAGGTAGTCGCGCAGCTGCGGCGAGATCACGTGGTGCTGGTCGATCATGTTCGACAGCCGCACGGAGATGTCGACGAAACCGCCGGTGCGCCACTCCAGGACGTGCAGCGAGTCGACGACGGGGATGTCGGGGCGGATCGACTTGATCCACGGCAGCTTGTCGTAGAGCCACGTGCAGTGGTGCAGGTGGATGCCGCGCACGTCGTAGGTCGACAGCAGTCCGTTGAGGAACGCCGACTCCTGCTTCGGGTCCAGCGGCAGCGTCAACGGCACGATGAGCGCGCCCTCGAGCTCCGGGCGCGTGATCCACTCGTGCGCGGAGTCGCGGTCGGTGACCACGATGGGCGTGAAGCCCGCCTCCTTGGCCAGGCGGATCGTGTCGACCGCCCAGCGCTCGGCTCCACCCAGCTCCAGCCAGTGCAGGCCGAAGAGGATCGCCGGCGATTCGCCGTGCGGGGTGGCCTCGGCACCGCGCGTCAGCCGCACGGGCGCCTTGCGCGGGATGTCACGGCCCTTGCGCTCGACCATGTCCGTGCGGAACTGGCGCAGCGCGTCGAACTGGACCGGCGCGAGGAACCGCACGGCCTTGCGCGCCTTGCCCAGGACACCGGTCAGCTGGTGGTAGGCGGTCACCGACTGGGGCGCACCGCCGACGTCGACGGCGATGTCGACGAGGCCGTCCGACGGCGAGTGGTCTGAGGTGGTGTGCACGAGACTGCGCACCACCAGGGAACCGACGACCTCGCGGTCGTCCTCCCACTCGATCGTCGTGCGGTCCTCGTCGGTCAGCGCGGGCATCGTGCCCGCGGGCCCGCGCAGGACCGTGAGGCGGAAGGTCTGCCCCGGTCCTGCCAGCGCGTAGAAGTTGGCGGCACCCTCGACGAGGCGGCGTTCCCGGCCGTCGAGGAGAGCATCGCCGTCGCTCAGGCCGACACCGCTGTCGTCGATTACCTCGAACACAGCAGTCGGCTTCTGGTTTCTTGGCTTGTCCGTCACGTCTCTCGGGTGGGGTTGATCCACGCTCACCGCGAATGGGGAGCCGAGCGAACCCGATGGTACCGGCACGTGCCCGACGCCCCCGCGCAAGCATCCAACTAGGCCGTTCGGATCAGCCTTCGTGACTCCACGTCGCCGAACTCGCTGACGAACTCCAGGGATGACCCGTTCGTGAGGGCTTCCTCCCCCGGTCCGCCACGAAAAGCGGTCACCCTGCGCTCCCCACCGCCTCCAGAGGACACCCGCAGTGTGGTCGAGCCGCGGGGTCGCCGCCCGGCTCGGACGGCGCACCCGCGCACTGCCGAACCCGCAGGTGGCCGCGCCGCCCGTGGTCGAACCGGTGCCGCTGCCCGTGCCGGATCCGGCGTGAATCGTGGCCAGTACCCTCAGCGCCATGCCTGCACCGGCCAACGGCGTCAGCCCGAAGTTCGTGTCCGCTCGCGGTGAGATCCTGCCCCTCACCGGCCTGCGCATCGTCGCGGCGCTGTGGGTCGTGGTGTTCCACCTTCGC
>JASLAV010000268.1 GCA_030146905.1 Lentzea sp.
GATCGAACCGCCGCGCGAGACGATGCCCGTGACGCGCTTGGCCGTCAGCGGCACGTACCGCAGCAGCACGCCCGCGTGCACGGTCATGTAGTCGACGCCCTGCTCGCACTGCTCGATCACGGTGTCGCGGTAGACCTCCCACGACAGAGCGGCCGGATCGCCGTTGACCTTCTCCAGCGCCTGGTAGATCGGCACGGTGCCCACCGGGACCGGCGAGTTGCGCAGGATCCACTCGCGCGTCTCGTGGATCCGCTTGCCGGTGGACAGGTCCATGATCGTGTCGGCGCCCCAGCGGGTCGCCCACACCATCTTGTCGACCTCGTCCTCGATCGACGACGACACGGCGGAGTTGCCGATGTTGGCGTTGATCTTGACGAGGAACTTCTTGCCGATGATCATCGGCTCGGCCTCGGGGTGCCTGCGGTTCAAGGGGATGACCGCGCGCCCGATGGCCACTTCGTTGCGGACGAACTCCGCGTCGAGGTTCTCCCGCGTCGCGATGTAGCGCATCTCCGGGGTGATGATCCCGGCCTTCGCGTACGCGAGCTGGCTGACAGCTCCGTTGATCGGTTCCCGTGCTGCGATCCACCCGGACCTGATGTCCGGGAGTCCACTGTGGACGTCGATGGTCGCGTTGTCGTCGGTATACGGACCGGAAGTGTCGTAGAGATCGACATGCTCGCCGTTGGTCAGCTCCACCCTGCGGTAGGGCACCCTGATGTCCGAGGACACCTCGCGGTACACCTTGCGCGAGCCCGAGATCGGGCCGGTGGTCACACTGGGCTTGACCGAACGGTCGTCAAGTGCCGTCACGACATTCCTCCCTACGCCGGCATTACCCGGTCAGGTTCAGGCGGTCGGTGACACCGGCACACGGCCAGTCACCCTCTCAGCCCGCTCAGGCGCGAGCTCCCGCGTTGTGTTGAGTTGTCGAGACCTGACCATAGTCAGAGCGCGCCGCGGCTGCCAAGGGCCGGGTTTGGCCCTAATCTTCTCCCGTGGCGGATCATCAGCCGTTCCCGCCCGGCGCGCGTCGCGGTCAACGTCCCGCCGTGGTCTCCGCATGCCCGTCATGCGGTGAGCTCGCAGGTCGCGGTTACCCCGACTGCGGCTTCTGCGCCGAGCTGCTCGACCAGTTCTGGCTCGCGGACTGGGAGGCGCTGAGGATGTCGTCGCAGCTCGCTGACCGCGAGCTGGCCGAGCTGGTGACCTCCTCCGACGTCGGCCAGTACCCGTGGACGTGCGTCGACTGGGCGATGACGCTGCTGGCGTGCTCGCGCTGCGGCGCCGAGCTCGGCACCGGACCCGTCGAGTGCGTGCGGTGCGCGGTGACGGAGGAGCGCCGGTGGCACTGGGACCACACGGCGCACCCCCACACCATGAGCGCGAACGAGCACCTCCTCCGGGTCGCCCGCGCCGCCCTGCGCGCTCCCCACCGGCGCCGCCCGGCCGTGGTGCAGGCCTGGCAGCTGGTGCTGCCGTTCCTGATCGCCGGTGAGGTGATCGAGCTCGGCCGTCTCGACCGGATCCGCGCGCACGTGCTGGCCGGCGGCTACGAGTCGATGGCCGCCTGCCACACCCTCGGCGAGCTGGCGGGGTTGCCCGAGCTGTTCTGGCGCCGTGGCGACCCGATCTCAACGCGGGTCGAGTACCAGCCGGACTCCGAGCGCCAGCAGCACGCAGCCCGACAGCTTCTCGAGAGCAGGACGGACCCGCGGCCGGCCGAGCCAGCCGCGGATCGTGTGCAGGACCGCCACGATGACCAGGTACCAGAAGGTGTCGATCAGCACCCAGCCGATGGCGAGGAAGAGCAGAACCCCCTGGCCGGCCTCCCCGGCAGGCACGAACTGCGGTAGGAACGAGATCGCGAACACGCCGAGCTTCGGGTTGGCCAGGTTCACGACCAGGCCGCTGCGGAACGCGTGGCTGGCAGGCGGTGGCTCTTCGGCGGGCAGAGTCCTGCTGAGCAGCGCTTTCACGCCCAGGTAGATCAGGAAGACCGCGCCGCCGATGCGCAGGGCGTGGTAGGCGATCTCGGACGCCGTGAGCAGCACGCTCACGCCCAGAGCCGTCGCGACCGCCCAGCACGCGACGCCGACCTCCATGCCGAACACCGTGGCCAGCGCGGCTTTTCGCCCGTGCACCGACTGTCGCAGGACCATGGCGGTGCCGGGTCCTGGCGACAGTGCGATGAGGAACGAGGCCGCGACGAAGGCGACGATGTTGTCGAGTGGCATGGCTCGATGGTCGCGGGCCCGGCAACTTCTTTCTTGACCTGGAGCGCGCTCCAGGATGTTCGGTGGTCCCATGACGGATCTGGGGAAGATGGGTTTCGGCACGTGGGCCATGGGCGGACCGTTCCGGGGACCGGACGGTGCGCCGGTCGGCTGGGGACCGTCCGACGACGGGGAGTCGGTCAAGGCGTTGCGGCGGGCGGTGGAGCTGGGCGTGACGCTGTTCGACACCGCGGACGTCTACGGCTGCGGACACGCGGAGACAGTGGTGGGGCAAGCGCTTGCGGACGTGCGTGACCAGGTGCTGATCGCCACGAAGTGGGGTTGCGGGTTCGACGCGGGGGCGAAGCGGATGACCGGGAACGAGGGATCGGTCGAGTACCTGCGCCGCGCCGCCGAGGGGTCGTTGCGGCGGCTGGGCACGGACCGGATCGACCTGTACCAGCTGCACGTCGGCGACCTGGGTCTCGACGAGGCGGCGCTGCTGCGGGACGAGTGCGAGGCGCTGGTGGCCGCGGGCAAGATCCGGTTCTACGGGTGGAGCACCGACGACCCCGAGCGGGCCCGGTTCTTCTGCGAGGGCGAGCACGGGATCGCCGCTCAGGCCGACGTCAACCTGCTGTTCGACAACCCGGAGATGTACTCGGGCGACTTCGCGGTGCTGTGCCGGCGGCCGCTCGCGATGGGGCTGCTGGCGCGGGAGACGTTCACCGAGCTGCCCGCCGACGACGTGCGCGTCACGAACCCGTCGTGGCTGCGCTTCTTCGTCGACGGGAAGCCCTCACCGGAGTACTTCCGGGCGCGCGAGGCCGTGCGGGACGTGCTGACCTCCGGCGGGAGGACGCTGGTGCAGGGTGCGCTGGCCTGGTTCTGGGCGCGTTCTCCCCGGCTGGTCCCGATCCCGGGGGTCAGGACGGTCGCCCAGGTCGAGGAGAACGCGGGTGCGCTGGCGTTCGGGCCGTTGTCGGCCGACGAGCTGGCGCAGGTCGAGTCGGTACTGCGCTAGTCCTGGTCCTCGTCGTCGACGAAGTTCGCGGGGTCAGCCGGGTCCCAGGAGAGATCCGGCTGGTTCCAGTCGTTGTCGCGCAGCATCCGCTTCGACTCCTTCTTGTACCTGCCGATGAGGCGGTCGAGGTACGTGAAGCCGTTGAGGTGGTCGGTCTCGTGCTGCAGGCAGCGCGCGAAGAAGCCGGTGCCCTCGACCTCGAACGGCTGGCCGTCGACGTCCTGGCCGGTCACCTTCGCCCACCGGGCGCGTCCGGTCGGGTACGCCTCGCCGGGCACGCTCAGGCAGCCCTCGAAGTCGTCGTCGGGGTCCGGCATGGTCTCCGGGACCTCGGAGGTCTCCAGCACGGGGTTGCAGATCGCGCCGCGGTACTGGTTGCCGTCGTCGTCCGGGCAGTCGTAGACGAAGACCCGCAGGTCGACACCGATCTGGTTGGCCGCGAGGCCGACTCCGCGAGCCGCCGCCATCGTCTCGAACATGTCGTCGACGAGCGCCTTCAGCTCGGTGTCGAACTCGGTGACCTCGCGCGTCGGGTTGTGGAGCACGGGGTCGCCAACGATGCGGATGCGGTGCACGGCCATGGGCAAACTTTAAGCGAGCCGAAACTGTCGGTGTCGCGCGGTAGGTTGGAACGATCACGTGATTGAATTGCCCGCACCTGAGATGGTGTGGCGACCGTGGGGAGCCAGATGGATCACGCCGAGACGCTCACCTCCGCTGACGGGCTGACCAGCCGCGAACGCACGATGCTCGCGTTCGAGCGCCAGTGGTGGAAGTACTCGGGATCCAAGGAACAGGCCATCAGGGAACTGTTCGACATGTCCGCCACCCGCTATTACCAGCTGCTGAACGGCCTGATCGAGTCCGAAGCCGCGCTGGCCGCCGACCCGATGCTGGTCAAGCGGCTGAGAGGCGTGCGGACAGGCCGCCAAAGGGTTCGCGCACGCGCCAGGAGCACCGAGGACTGATGACCTCCCCCGAGTCCGCAAGCCCGTCCCGCCCGGCCAAGGCCGCCGGCTTCGCCCTGCTCGGCGTCGCCGCCGTGGCGTTGGTGATCGGCGTCATCAGCCTGTTCGGCGGAGGGTCCGACACCCCGCCGTCGGCTGAGGGGTCTTCCCCCACACCGCCGCCGGCGGCGACGACGACCACCAACTCCGAGTCCGGGGCCGCGCCCACCACGCCTTCTTCCGCGCCTCCTGCCACCAGCAGCAGCGCCGCGACGTCGGCACCACCCGCGCCCGGCAGCTCGTCCGCAGCCGTGCCGCCTCCGCCGGTCACCCAGGCGGGGGTCGCCAAGGTGCCGGTCAGGGTCTACAACAACTCGACGGTCACCGGGCTCGCCACCAAGGCCTCCGACGACGTCAGGGCCAACGGGTGGACCGTCGCCGAGACCGGCAACTACGCGCAGGGCACGATCCCGACCACGACCGTCTACTTCCGGCCGGGTACGGACGAGGAGGCTTCCGCCAGGGAGCTGGCCGCCGTGCTGCGCGCTCGGGTCGAGCCCCGGTTCAACGGCATCGAGTCGTCGGCGCCGGGGATCATCCTGATCGTCACGAACGACTACCAGGGCGCGTCGAAGAGCAAGTAGGTCACCACCCGGCGCCGTGGTCCTAGGCGCCGGGACCTCTTGCCGTTAGCGGCCGTACGCCAGCGGTGATGCGAGCTGGGCGTGGTTCAGCGGCGGGCGCACGACGTCGCGGGCCGTTGCCGGGTGCGTCTGCGTGGCCTCGGCCGCGTCCAGCACCTGCCGCGCATCGTGTCCAGCGCCGTCCCGCACACCAGAGCCGCGCAGCCCGGCGGCGTGGTCCACGTCGCCGGAGTTCGCGGTCGTCCACGCTTTCGCCGGGCATGCCTGCGTGGCCGCGCGTCCGGTGTTGCGCAACCCGGCGCCGTGGTCCGCGGCGCCGGGACCTCTTGTCGGTCAGCGACCGGCCGCGTACGCCGCCAGCGATGCGAGCTGGGCGTGGCTCAGCGAAGGCCTGACCACGTCACGGGCCTTCGCGAGGTGCGCCTGCGTCACCTCGGCCGCGTCCAGCGACTCCCGCATCGCGGTCAGCGCGGCCTCGCGCACCAGCCCCGCGCAGTCCGCTGCCGAGTACATGTCCAGCTCACCGGCCAGCGCGGCCAGGTCCACGTCGTCGGCCAGCGGCGTGTTGCGCGACGCGGCCTTGAGGATCTCGGTGCGCGCGTCGGCGTCCGGCGGCGGCACGTAGACGAGGCGTTCCAGGCGGCCCGGCCGCAGCAGGGCGGGGTCGATCAGCTCGGGGCGGTTGGTCGCGGCGATCACCACGACGTCCCGCATGGGCTCGACGCCGTCCAGCTCGGTCAGCAGCGCCGCCACCACCCGGTCCGCCACGCCGGCGTCGGACGACTGCCCCCGGCGCGGTGCCAGCGCGTCGACCTCGTCGAGGAAGACCAGGGCGGGTGCGGCGTCCGCCGCACGGCGGAAGAGCTCGCGGACCGCCCGTTCCGACTCGCCGACGAACTTGTCCATCAGCTCGGCGCCCTTGACCGTCAGGACGTTCAGCTGCCCCGACCCGGCCAGCGCGCGGACCAGGAACGTCTTGCCGCATCCGGGCGGGCCGTAGAGCAGCACACCGCGCGGCGGGTCCACGCCCAGCCGTGCGAAGGAGTCCGGGTAGCGCAGCGGCCAGAGGGCGGCCTCGGTCAGCGACTGCTTGACCTCCTTCATGTCGCCGACGTCGTCCAGCGTCAGCCCGCCGGTCTGGACCGTGTCGGAGGCGGACATCGAGATCGGCCGCACCGTGTTGAGGGCGCCCATCAGATCTTCCTGCCCCACACGGGGTTCCGCGGCCTCGCGCTGGCGCAACGCCGCGCGGACGGCGGCCTCCCGGCGCAACGCACACAGGTCGGCGGCCACGAACCCCGGCGTGCGCGCGGCCACCTCACCGAAGTCCACATCGGACTCAAGGGGAACGTCGCGCAGCAACACGCGCAGCAGCTCGGTGCGCCCGGCAGCGTCAGGCAGCGGCAGCGTCAGCTCGCGGTCCACCAGATCGGGTGCGCGCAGGCGTGCGTCCACCGACTCGGCCCTGGCAGAGGTGACCACCAGTGCGAGGTTGGGCCGCGACACGGCCGTGCGCAGGATGTCGAGGACGACGGTCGCGACCGGCGGCGGCGCGGTCGGCAGCAGCGCGTCGATGTCGGTGAGCAGCAGGACGGTGGGCTGCTCCGGCACCCCGGCGATCGCGTCACCGAGCTGCTTGGCCATGGCACCCGGCTCCAGCACGGCGATGCTGGGCGCGGCCAGCTCGACGACGTCCGCGCCGACGGACCGGGCGACGGCACGCACCAGCGTCGCCTTGCCGACCCCCTCCGGCCCGCTGACCATGGCGGCGAGACGGGCGGAGGCACCGAGCTTCGTGAGGAGCTCCGGCTGGCGGAACATCAGCTCAAGCCACTCGGTAAGACGTTTGGCCTGCTCACGCTGTCCCACGAGATCCGCGACGGGCAGCGCGTCGTGCTTCTCCTGCACCACCACGGGCGTCACCTCGGCGGCGGGAGCGGAAGCCGAACGCCAGCCCACGACACTGGACGGCTGCACGGCCACCGGCCCCGCGGGGTCGGTGGAGGTGATGGTGATCAGCTCGTTGGTCCACGTCATGCCGATGGCGTTGGACAACTTGCGCCGCGTCTCGGACAGGTTGGCACCAGGCGGCGGAGCCAGGTCCTGCGGCAGCAGGGACACGCTGTCGCCGACGGTGAGCACCTTGCCGGTCAGCGCCATGCGCACGTGGTCCGGCGTCAGCGCGGTGCTGGCCAGCCGTGACCCCGCGACGGTGATGGAGCGGGCACCGGCCACCTGCACGGGCGCGACCACGATCTCGGACCCCTCGGTGATGCCGAGGTTCGTGAGGGTGACGTCATCCACCACCACCACGCCGGGAGGCTGGTCGCCGGCGGCGGCGAGGGCGGCGCTGACGCGGGCGCCGGTGAGCTTCACCGCGTCCCAGGCGCGCAGGCCCAGGGCGTCGAGCACCTCGGGGTGGAGGCGGACGACACCGCGCCGGGTGTCCAGTGCGGACGGGGACAGGCGAGCCGTCAGCGTGATCACGACGACGACTCTAGTTGCTCGCGGCGGGTGTGCC
>JASLAV010000284.1 GCA_030146905.1 Lentzea sp.
GCACCTCGCGATGGACCACCTGGTCCCCGCGAACCGCGCGTGCGAGGGCGACGGCCCGTCGGACATCTCGGCCGAGGGCAAGCACGTCATCATCATCGGCGGTGGCGACACGGGCGCCGACTGCTACGGCACCGCGACCCGTCAGGGCGCGCTGTCGGTGACGCAGCTCGACCAGTATCCGATGCCGCCCACCGTGCGCGACGACGAGCGCTCGCCGTGGCCCGTGTGGCCGCACATCCTGCGCACCTACCCGGTGCACGAGGAGGCCGGCGAACGCCGCTTCACCGTCGCCGTCCGCCGCTTCGTCGGCGACGACGACGGCCACGTGCGCTTCATCGAGCTGCAGCAGGTGCGCGTCGAGAAGGACTCGTCCGGCCGCCGCTCGGTCGTGCCGGTGTCCGACGAGGTCGAGGTGCTGCCCGCGGACATGGTGCTGCTGGCGATCGGCTTCGATGGCGTCGAGCACATGCGCCTGCTGGACGACCTGGGCATCTCGCTGACGACGCGCGGCACCATCTCGTGCGGCTCCGACTGGCAGACGACCGCGCCCGGCGTGTTCGTCTGCGGGGACGCGCACCGCGGCGCCTCCCTCGTGGTGTGGGCCATCGCGGAGGGGCGGTCGGTGGCGAACGCCGTGGACAGCTTCCTCACGGGGTCGTCGAACCTGCCCTCGCCCGTCATCCCCAACCAGCTTCCGCTCGCCGTGGTCTGACAACGGAGTCAGTCAGCGGAGAGCGGCATGACGCCCCGGTCGACAACGACGTCGACCGGGGCGTCGCCTTTTCACTAGGCTCTGGGCCGTGGAGGCGTTCCCGTTCGCGTCGATCGAGGGCGAGTTCCGCGGCACGACGTGGGACGACGTGGCCGGGTGGTTCGACGAACTGCGCAGGGAGCACGAGGGGTTCGCCTCGCACCAGTACATGAGGGACATCGTCGCGAGTGTCCTCGAGAGCGGCGTGGCGGACCGGCTGGGCGTGACCACGTCGATGCACGACCTCGTGGTGGTGTCGCTGGAGACGACCAACGGCCACTACGAGACGATCAAGGTGATCTCTCCGTCGACGAGAGCACCGGTCGACGACGGCTGCTTCGCGATGACGTTCCTCGGCCGCAAGAAGCGCAGGCAGGAGCGCCGGGAAATCCGGCAGCACCCGGTCGGGGACGCCGTGCCCGCGTTCTGGCGGATGGTCGAGGACAGGTTCGGCATTCGTCCCGAGTGATGGCCCGTTCCACCCTGTGAAATGTGTAAACACTTTCGGGTGAATTGTGGGCCTGAAGCGGTGGTGCATGTCATGTGTTAACCATCGCGTCATCTACTTCGGTAAAACTGGGTGGGGTAGATCAACTCGGTCGGGGGTGAACCATGCGCAGCGTCCTGCTCGCGATCGTGGTGGCCCTGTGCGCCGTGCTGGCCCCGGCGGTCTCCTCCGCGGCGGTCGGCGCGCCGCCGCCGAAGTCCAAGACCTCCGCGCCCAAGGAGGAAGCGCCCCGCGAGGAGCGTGAGACGAGCCGGTTGCGCCTGCTCGTCACGTCCGTCGAGCGCATGTCGGCCGTGGCGAGGCCGTCGTACGTGACGGTGTTCGCGCCGCATGCCGCGCAAGGCCTCGTGCTGGTGTCCTCCGCCGAGCCGACGGTGGTGTGGCGCACACCCCCCGCACTGCAGGTGTTCAGAAACTGATCGGTCCCCGCCTTCCGATCAAACCGAACACTTTTCCTTTTAGCAGTGAGGGACTCCCATGGACTTCCATCGCTTTGTTCAGCATGCCCGCGAACACGCCGCATCACGGCCGCGCGCACTCGGCCGCAAGCTCGCCGCGGGTCAGCAACCCGGCACCATGTTCATCACCTGTGCCGACTCGCGAATCGTCACGGCCGCGATCACCGGTGCCGAGCCCGGTTCGTTGTTCGAGATGCGCACCGCGGGCAACGTCATCCCGCCGTACTCGCTGACCGCGCCGACCAGCGAGATGGCCACGATCGAGTTCGCCGTGCTGCAGCTCGGGGTCAGCGAGATCGTCGTCTGCGGCCACTCCCACTGCGGTGCGGTGGGCGCGTTGAACCGCGGTGGCATCGACCACCTGCCCGCGATGCGCGGCTGGCTGCGTCCCCAGCCGCGAGACGGGGCGGACGACCCGGCCCTGCGCGCGGAGGGGCAGCAGCACGTGCGGGCTCAGCTCGACGTCCTGCTGGCGTACCCGTTCGTCGCCGAGAAGGTGGCGAAGGGCGAGCTGCGCGTCCACGGCTGGTTCTACGACATCGAGACCGGCGAGGTCTCCGCGTGTGCCGAGCACGCCTTCCTTCCGCTGTAGGGGTCTCGATGATGAAGAAGTACTGGGCCGATCTCGGCGCATCGGTCGTCGTGTTCCTCGTGGCGCTGCCGTTGTGCGTGGGTGTGGCGGTGGCGTCCGGCGTGCCGGCCGAGCTCGGCATCGTGACCGGCGTGGTCGGCGGCATCGTCGTCGGCCTGCTGCCGGGCAGCACGAGGCAGGTGAGCGGTCCGGCCGCCGGGCTGACGGTGCTGGTGGCGGACGCCGTGGGACGGCACGGGATCCAGGCCCTGGGCGTGATCGTCCTGGGTGCGGGGCTGCTGCAGGTGGCGCTGGGCTTAGCCCGGTGCGGGCGGTGGTTCCGCGCGATC
>JASLAV010001151.1 GCA_030146905.1 Lentzea sp.
TCTCGGAGTGGATGGTGCCGTCGCCCAAGTGGTAGCGAACACGCCAGCCGCTACCATGTTTCTCTGTCCAGGCCATTGCCTCTCCTTGAAGTAGTTCTTGAATGTGTCACAATGGGCACATGTGGATGAACACTCATTTCAATGAGAAACACAACCTAAATGTGTTAATTACGCGTCCGGCGCCTGTCTTTTGCGCTCCTGTGTAGAGGGGATTTAGTGCTTGTCGAGTTCGGGGACTGTGCTGCCGCTGCCACAATTTGATCTATGTCGTCCTGAGAGAACCGCAGGTGCTTACCCAGGAACGTGCACGGCACTGCTCGGCGGGCAGCTCGCCGCCGCAACCAGGACTCCCGTACCTGCAGCTGTTCTGCTGCTTGGGCAGGGGTGAACAGGACCTGTGGCGTGGCGACCGCCAGTCGGGCCGTTGCCGCGCGATCTTCGGCGGCGGTGGTCTGCCTGGCCGCTGAGCCGGAACGGGTCGACGCTGGCGATTCTGAAGATGACCATCGGACTGGCGGAGCCATCGGGCACGCTGTGCCGCTCGAAAAGTCATCGCTGCACGTCATGCGACGTATCTGTACTCGTTGATGAGTCCGCCGAGGATCCGGGTGCGGAGCAGCTTGCGGGGCTTGGGGTCGTGTGTGGCGGCGGGTTGCTCTTGAGCTTCGGGTGGTAGCTGATCGCGGGCCTGGTGGGGTCGGTGCTTGTTGTAGTGGATCTCGTAGGTGGCAAGGACTTGACGCGCGTGGGCTTGTCCGGTGATGAGGATGTGGTCGAGGACCTCGCGCCGGATGGTGCCGATGATGCGTTCGCGGTGGGCGTTCATCCGGGGTGCTTGCGGTGCGCTCTTGATCACGCGTAGTTCCTCGGCCTCGAACACAGTGTCGAACACCTCGCCGTACTTGTCGTCGCGGTCACGCAGCAGGAAGCGCAGTGACTCCATCCGCGTTCCGAGGTCGGCGGAGAGGTTCCTCGCCTGCTGCACGGTCCAGTCCTGCGTTGGGCGGGTGGTGACGCCGGTGATATGCAGACGCCTGGTGCCGTGTTCAAGGAACGCCAACGCGTATAGGCGTGTGCCGGGTGCGGTGTCGATGTGGAAGAAGTCGGCCGCGATGATGCCCTCGGCCTGGGCTGTGAGGAACTCGCGCCAGGTCGGACCGGATCGACGTGGTGCTGGGTCGATGCCTGCTGCGTTCAAGATCTTCCAGACGGTGGAGGCGGCGATTCGATGTCCGAGTCGGGCCAGCTCGCCTTGGATCCGCCGATGTCCCCACCGCGGGTTCTCTGTGGCGAGCCGGAGCACAAGTGCCCTGATCGCTGCTCGGGTGGGTGGGCGTCCGGTTCGCCGTCGCGCGGTGTGGTCCCACTTCCAGGCGATGAACCTGCGATGCCAGCCCAGCAACGTGCCTGGCGTGACTGGGAATGTCTCGCGCCACCGCGAACGACGTATCAGCCTGGATAGTGCGGCGAACCGGAATCGGTCTGCCGGCTCGTAGCGGACCGGAAGGACCAGCTGTCGGCGAAGCACGCTGTTCTCATGCCGCAGCACGAGAAGCTCAGCGTCCTTCTCCGCCTCACCGCGGAACAGCACCGACGCGGCAGACAGCAACTTCCGAGTCACTTTGTACAGCAGGGAAACGATCACCTGAGCATGCTCTCAGCCTGGGAAGGCTGGGCTGGCACGCTGCGGTGATGACTTTTCGAGCGGCACAGGATCGGCGACCTTCGACGTGCCGCAATCAGAACGTTGAGCTTGGAAACGTTTTGTACACGCAACTGTTGCACCAGCGTTGTTCTGATAACGCCTTGATTGCGTCAGGTGAGTTGTGAGCCCGGTGCGGTACCCGCTACGAGTGGTCACCGGAGGAGAGGGTCAGACCCAACCGGGTTCGCTTCCGTTCACCGCAGGTTCGCCGCCTGCGGTGGTGAAGGCGGTGAGTGCGTTGACGAGACCCTGCCGTTGGTCTTCCGGCATCCGCTCGACGATCTTCCTGATCGCGGCACGACGCCGGCGGGTCACGTCTCGGACCAGCTTGCGACCGGACCCGCTCAGCTCGATGACGACCTCGCGGCGTGAGGTGGGGTTCGGCTGCCGCGCCACCATCTCCAGCGCGAGCAGGCGGTCGACGGTCCTGGTCGCGGTCGACGGGTTGACCCCGAGGTGTTCGGCCAGAGTGGTGAGCTTCATCGGTCCCCTGCTCTGCAGCACGACGAGCGCACGGAACTGCGGCAGCGTGATGATGTCGTCCGATGCGGCGATAGAACGCGCGGACACGGCGATGAGAAGGCGCGATGCCGTGAGCACCGCGTCCACGAGGGCGTCGACGCCGCTGGAGTCGACCTTGGACCGAGTCATGGCTCAGTTGTACCCAACAACGGTGAGTTGCCACCACGGATGAAGGCGTCGATACGAGGTGCCGTCGATCCTGGTGCCGAGCGATCGAACCCACTGAATCCAGATCGATCACTGAGGAGAGATCATGCCGTCAATCGGTATCGCCAAAAGTACATCGATGTCAGTGGTGGCGCTGCTGGCCCTCACAGCCACGGCGTGCGGCGAGCCCCAAAAGGTCTACCAGAGCGGAACAACCGGCACGAACGCGGAGTTCGGCGAGATCCAGCTGCGCAACGTCAACCTCCGTCCGCCTGACGGCCATGCGTTCCGTCCGGGCGACGACGGCGTGGTCAGCCTCGCGTTGTTCAACCGTGCGGACCAGCCCGACGCGCTGGTTGACGTGCGGACGCCTGTCGCCACCGACGTCGAGATCTTCTGGGACCGCGACTGCGACGGTGCCGGGGAGAAGGTCGCACAGCTGCCACTGTCCGCGAACGGCGGGGTCACCGGAGCGGCCGGTGACGAACTCGCCTACCACCTGCGTCTGGTCGACTTCTCAAATGAAGTTCTCGCCGGCACGACGGTGCCGGTCACGTTCGAGTTCGACCGCGCAGGGGAGACGACCCTGGACGCGGTCGTGGAGGCCTCGGGAGACGGAGACGCCAGTCTCCCGGCTTCCTGCGCGCCGGGCGGGATCGCTCTGACCGGCGTGGTGCAGAGCGGTGTCGAGCCGGGTTGTCTGGTTCTGAACGCTGACGACGGCAAGCAGTTCCTGCTGATCGGTGGAGATCCCGATGTGCTGCAGGTCGGTGCCGAGGTCGTGGTCGAAGGCACGCCCGCACTCGAGAAGCCGACCACGTGCATGCACGGCATCCCGCTCCGCGTGACAGACGCCAAAACGTCCGGATGAGCAGGTGTGGTGAACGAGGATCTTCCTCGACTTGAACTTCCCTGGGTTGCGCACGGCGAACACCGGTCTTGCGAGGACGCTCGTCGTGACGACGTTCCTGATGAGCGGCCGGGGTGAGGCCGGTCAGATCCAGCCGAGGTCGGCGGCGGTCACAGAAGGCTCACTGCCCGCCTCGGTGAAGGCGGTGAGCGCTTCGACGAGTCCACGCCGCTCACACTCCGACATCTTCGCCACGATTCTCCCGATCACCGCGCGGCGCCGACGTGTCACGGCACGCACGACCCGGCGGCCTTCGTCGGTCAGTTCGGTGACGACCTCGCGACGCGTTGCCGGGTTGGGATGGCGTGCGATCATCCCGGTCGTCACGAGCCGGTCGACCATGCGGGTCGCGGTGGACGGGTTGACGTCCAGCAGTTCGGCCAAGGTGCTGAGCTTCATCGCTCCCCGGCTGTCCAGGACGACGAGCGTCCGGAACTGCGGCAGGGTGAGGGTCTCCTCGAAGGCCGCGAGCGAGCGCGCGGACACGGCGACCAGTAGACGTGAGGCTGTGAGCACGGCATCGGTGAGCGCGTCGACGTCGTTCGCGCCGACCTTGGACCGGGTCATGCGTCTGTTGTGCCGCAACCTCGGTGCTGTGATCACAGAGCTGGTTGGTGCACTGCCTGTTTTGTGTGGAATTCGGCGGCTACGACGGCTTCGAGGGCGTCGAGCGCTGACTCGACCCAGGTGTCGACCGTGCTCCGAGACGCTCCGGGAGGGCCGGTCAGCCGCACGCAGACCGCGCTGCGGTTCGCGGTGAGCCGGAGGACCTGGACAGTGCCGTTGCAACTGGTCGTCGTCTCGCTGCCCCAGGTGATGCGCAACCGTTCCCAGTCGATCGAGACCCGCCGCTCGACGTCGACATCGGTGTGCAGGCCCGGCAACCACAGGCGGATGAGGTTGGGGCCGGACAACTCGACCTCGATGGAGTCTGGCAGCCAGACGGTCATGTTGTCGAGGTCGGAGAGGACGTCGAAAACGGCCTCCGCGTCGGCGGGCATGGAACGGCTTCGGCTCAACACATCGTCCTTCCGGCGGATTCCGTCCATCTTGTCCGACTTCAGGGTCATTGCGTCTGACGAGTGTCTAACGATCGCCCGTCGCACCCGCTGACGGAGCAAGGGCCGTGGAGGCGACCGGCGTGCTCGAGGTGGTCGAAGCGGTCGCCGGTGTCGAATGACGCCGCTGGGTCACCACCGGTGTGGGCGGTTCGCTGCGCGTTGTCGTGGTGCCCAGTGGCTCCGGTTCATCCTGTGTGGACACTCCACACGCGGTGGCCAGAAGGCATGCCGCTGCGGCGAGGAAGATTCTCATGCGGGGGTCTCCGGAAGTTCCACTACGAAACGCGCTCCACCGCCAGGGCGGTCCTCGACCCAGACCCTGCCGTGATGGCGTCGGACGTGTTCGGCGACGAGCGCCAAGCCGAGTCCGCTGCCGGTATCCGCACCCCGGCTGCCCGCTCTGGTACCACGGGTGAAGCGCTCGAACACCTCGGCCCTCATGTTGCCGGGCACACCGGGTCCCGCGTCGTCGACCTCAAGCCGGACGTTCCCGTCGTGGTGGAGCACGGCAAGGCGGACCGCGCCTCCGGCGTGCTGCTCGGCGTTCTCGATGAGGTTGCCGATGACACGGTCGAGGCGGCGCCGGTCGCCGAGCACCAGTGGGGGCGGCGGTTCGACGACGACCTCGACGTCCTGACCCAGCCGCAGGCCCGCGGCACCGTGCACGAGGCTGCCGACGTCGAGCGGTTCGAAGTCCTCGGTGTCGCCGTCCTGGTCGGCTCGGCTGATCTCCATCAGGTCGACCACCATGCGCGCGAACCTGTCGACCTCGGACGTGAGCAGCCCGAGTGCCTTGCCCGCAGTGCCGGGCAACTCAGCTTGCCGCCGACGGAGCACCGCGGCGGCGTTGACCATCGTCG
>JASLAV010000454.1 GCA_030146905.1 Lentzea sp.
TGCGCGACGACCAGCTGACGTTCCAGCCGTGGTCGGGCTCCGGGCTCGCCTCCGCGGTGCTGTCCGTCCTGCCGGCACACCCCGCCGGCACGGGTCTCTCGGTGACGCTGCCCAGCGCGGACATCGAGAAGGCGATCTCCAGGACCGATGGCTCGCCGAAGTCGAGGGAGGCCGCGGTCCGCGACATCGGCCTGCGCGAGGACGACGCCAAGGCGCTGGTGAAGATGTTCACCGGGCTCGTGCACACCGGGAACTTCGGCGCCGCCGCCCGCGACAAGTACGGCAAGCGCTGGCGTCCTGAGCGCGTGGTCGCGTTCTTCGACACCGAAGAGGGTCGCTACCTGCAGCAACGCCGTTCGTCGAACGGCCAGCCGCCGTGGAGCACGTTCACGCCGACCGACGCGCGCCGGATGATGCACCAGGTCGACGAGCTGATCGCGGAGGCCGTGCGTTCCGCGGGCGGCTGATCTCTGGTTTGATCTGACCACCGCCGCCGTGGCCAAGACCCCTTGGAGACGGCGAAATGAACATCGACAGACGACGGTTCCTGCTGGCTACAGGGGTCGCGGTGGTCGGGGCGTCAGTGATGACGGGGCCTGCGTCGGCAGCGTCCCCCGCCTCGCTGTGGCAGGAGTTCGTGGCGAACCCGTACGACCACCCGCAGATCCCCAACATCGCCTACGCCGGTTACCGGACCGGTGAGCGACCTCCCCGCCGCCCGGTCCTCGCGAACGTGCTGTTCTTCGGCGCCCGCCGCGACGGCTCCGCCGACGCGTCCGCCGCGATCAACAGGGCGGTCGAGTTCGTCGGAAAGCTGGGCGGTGGCACGGTCTTCGTGCCGCCGGGCCGGTACCGGATCGACGACATCGTCCGCATCGGGTACGACAACGTGGTGCTGAGGGGTGCGGGCAGCGCGAAGACGACGTTCTACGCGCCCCGGTCGCTGGAGGAGATCGTCGGGATCAACCGCAGCCGGTACGGCTCGGAGAACTCGGCGTGGAGCTGGTCGGGCGGTCTGGTGTGGGTGTGCCACCGCGACCGCTACCGGCCGCTGGTCGATGCGATCAAGGCGCGCGCGTGGCCGTTCGAGGGCTGGACGGGCAACGAGCTGGAAGCCGGTGAGACGCTGACCGCGGTTTCCGGTTCCGCGGCAAGGGGTTCGTTCGTCGTCACCGTCGAGAACGGACGATCGCTGCGGGCCGGTCAGCGCGTGCTGCTGCGGCTGGACGACTCCGAGTACTCGTTGCCCAGGCACATGTGCGGTGACGTTCCCGGCACCGCCTCCTACCGCTGGGACGACAAGGACAAGCTCCTGTCGTACTTCCCGTTCCTGTGGCCCGTGCGCGTGGAGTGGGTGCGCGGCAACAGGGTGAAGCTCGCGCAGCCGCTGCCGCTGGAGATCCGTCCCGAGTGGAAGGCGCGCCTGACGACGATGGCACCCGTGGTCACCGGAGCGGGCGTCGAGGGCATCAGGATCGAGATGGCCAAGGTGCCGACGCCGAAACACCTGCTGGACAAGGGGTACAACGGTCTGGCGTTCCAGTGCGCCTGGGACTGCTGGGCCGACGACGTGCACGTCCACGACGTCGACAACGGGTTCCTGCTGGTGTCGTCCAAGGGGATCTCGCTGCTGAACACGCGGGTCTCCGGCCGCGGCCACCACCACGCGTACGCGACGCGCGAGCAGTCCCACGACAACCTGACCGACGGGTTCGTCATCGAGGCGCCGTCCGAGCCGTCGCAGGCGGGCGCGGGCAACCACGGCTTGAACGTCGAAGGCCTGTCCTGCGGCAACGTCTGGACTCGCGGCCGCATGGACCACGACGTCTTCGACACCCACCGCGGTCTGCCGTTCGCCAACGTCCGCACGGAGATCACCATCAACAACGTCGGCGCGCACGGCGGCAGCGCGAACGCCGGTCCGTTGTACGGGGCCAGGTTCACGCACTGGAACGTCACCGTCACGAACCAGCGCGCGGGCAACGTCCGCATCGACCAGGTCGCGCCGTGCAGCGCCACCGTCGCCATCTCCGAGGTCCGCGACTTCGGTCAGGTCGACAAGCCGGACTTCACCGGTGAGCTGAACTCGCGGCTGGAGTTGTACGGCACGACCGATGTCACCCCTCGCAACCTCTACGACGCACAACGGAAGTTGCGCCGCTCATGAGGTCGCGATCCGCACCTGCTGCTTGAGCTGCACGCACAGACCCGTCCCCGGCCGGTCGGGGAGGTTCGCCTGACGGCGTTCGTCCACGGCCGACCAGGACGGGTCCGCGAGTTTCAGCTCGACGCCCCACGCCAGGTCGTCCCTGATGAACTGCGGCACCTCCGCCCACGTCGAGGCGGTCACGACGACGTGCTGCTCGTCGGGCCGGCCGTAGAGCGGGCCGTCGTGCAGGTGGAAACCTTCGGTGGAGCCGAAGGTCCTGGTGATCGACTCGGTCAGCGTCCGCATCGCCGTGGTGCGCCCGGAGCCCGGTTTGCCGACGATCGCGCCGTGCCCGCCCTGCGCGAAACTCGCGTAGAACACCTCGACCTCGTGCTCGAACGGGTTGTCGCGCAGGCCGAGCGGTGCCGCGCGGTGCTCGGGTGAGATGGAACCGAGCTCGTCGAGCGTGAGCCTGGACCACTCGTGCAGCGGCGGTGGCAGGAGCTGGTCGTTGAGGGGTTCGACCCTCTGCATCGCGTGCGGTAGCGACCTGGCCACCTCGTCGAGGTCCGGTGACAGGGCGACGTTCTCCACCGACCTGCTGATGCGCCGGGTCCAGCCCCGTTCCGCGAGTTCGAAGCGGTAGCCCAGGAAGCCGCGGAGGTCGTCGGCCCGCGTCGTGCCGGACAGCAGCAGGTGCTGGCCGTAGGTGCGGCCGAGCTGCCCGAAGTCCGTCAGGACGTCGAGGAACCCGGGGTGCGCCCGCAGCAGGTCGTTCGCGCCGTCGACGCAGACGAGGACCTCCGGCAGCGGGTCGAGCGGTGCGCCGTTGTCGCGGGCCGCGCGGTAGTCCCAGGTCGTCCGGTGCTCGGCGGCCACGAGGATCCTGGTGCGCCGTTCCTGTTCGCCCCTCAGCGCCTCGACGAGCCTGTCGGCGGTCGCGGGGATCAGGCCGCGGTAGTGCCCGTACACGTGCGGCGCCTTGTCGATCCCGGCGAACACGCCCGTGCCGTGGAAGTCGACGAGGACCAGCTGGAGGTCGTCCGGCGGGTGCCACAGCATCTGGCCGAGCAGCAGCGCGCGGAGGAGCTCCTGGCGGCGGTTCTGCGGAGCGACGACCTCGCCGTGCGGCCCCATCCCCTCCTGGAGGCTGGCGCTCTTGAGGTCGAGCTCGATCGGCCGGCCGTGCTCGTCCACGCCGACCGGGGCCCGGAACTGCTCGCGGGCGGGGCGCCGCCGCCAGGTCCTCTGCCGGTCGAAACCGTCCGCGACCCCGTGCAGCGAGGCGAAGGCCGGAACGGGCTCGGCCTGGAGCATGAGCTGTGGCAACGACTTCGCCATGTCGTCGAGGTTCGCGGGCACGGTGCACTCGGGGACCTCGTGCGGCGCGAGGTCGTGCGGGCTGTCGAGCAGCAGCTGCATGCCGGACTTGCCGACGTCCTGGGCGATGGTCGCGAGGGCGGTGGCGAAGCCCGGATCCGCCGCGAGGACGTCCCGGAGCCCCGTGACGCAGATGAGGAGCTGCGGGAGCACCTGGTCGAGGCCGCGGTGGTCGAAGATCGTCCAGGTGTTGCCGACGATCTCGAGGCGGCGTTCCGACTCGGCCAGCAGGGCCTCGGCGACCGGCCGCGGATCCGCCGCCACGCCCCGGTGGTGGCTGTGCACGTGAGGTGCTTTCTCGAGCCCGGCGAACGCGTCCGTGTCGTGGGCGTCGACGAACACCACCTGGAACTGCTTCGGCGAATGCGTCGTCATCAAGCCCAGCACCAGGCTCCGCAGGGTTTCCGGTGTGGTCGTGTGGAGGTGTGAGCCCGTCCGGTACTGCCCCTCGTGGTGGACGAGGTCGACGACGGCGAGGTCGCCATTCGCGTCGGCCCCGATCGGAACCCTGGACCAGTCGCCCTTCCACGCACCGGCCTTGGTGAAGCCGTTCAGGCCGTGCATCAGGAGGAAGTCCAGCCGTACCAACGGCCACAGGTGCCGCGGGACGTCGGCCGGCACGCCGGCGGTGATCACCACCTGGACGTCGCGGGCGGTCGCGGTGATCCACCTGAGCGACTCGGCGAGACCGGGATCCCTTGCCGCGCAGAGCTTCCAGTTGTCGATCAGCAGTGTCGCGCCGGGTTCGCCGCCGCGTTCGAACCACGCCAGGACGCTCTGACCGCTGTGGTCGGAGGGGCTGATGCGGTAGACCCGCGGGCTCACGGCACCGCGATCTGGACGGCGGTCT
>JASLAV010000413.1 GCA_030146905.1 Lentzea sp.
CGCAGAACCTCGCCTCCCACCACCCGGCTGCTGCGCGACGGCGGCCTGGTGAAGTCGCGGCGCAGCACGTTCGACGGCCGCGCCACCTACTACCACCTCGACCTCGACCGCTGCGCCGAGTCGCTGGCCGGCACGGGAGCCTCCCTGCACCCCGCGCTGCGGCTGCTGCCCCAGCCGGTGGCGGCACCGCTCGACGGGATCAGCGTGCTGGTCGCCTGCACCGGCAACAGCGCGCGTTCGCCGATCGCCGAGGCCCTGTTGCGCCGGCACGGCGTCGAGGTCACGAGCGCGGGCAGCGACCCGAAGCCGCACCTCCACCCGCACGCCGTCAGGGTGCTGCGCGAGCAGTTCGGCCTGGACGTCGGCGACCAGCGACCCCGCCCGTTCCCGCCAGGCCGGTTCGACTTCGTGATCACCCGGTGCGACGAGGTCCGGGAGGTCTGCCCGGAGTTCGAGGGCGAGCACGTCCACTGGAGCATCCCCCGAGCCCACCGGTTACCGGGAGTTCGTCGCGACCGCCGCCGAGATCGACACCTGCTGCCCGTGCTCGCCGCGGGCCGAAGGGATGAACGATGACGGAGCAACTCGCCGGCGTGCGCTACCTCGTCGACGACGTCGGCACCGCAGTCGGCTTCTACACCGTCCACTTCGGATTCACCTCAGAACGAGGCGGGCGGGAGAAGAGCAGGGGAATCGAGCAGCAGCTGGAACCCGTTGTCCCGCCGCTGGACGCGGCCGCCGGTGGGATGCGTGAAGTGGGTGCCGAGCAGCAGGTCATCGGTACCGGCCAGCTCGGTGAGCAGGCGGTGGCGGGTGGTCCGCGCCTCGGCGGGATCGACGTCGCCGGCGGTGTTCATGTCGGGGTGTGCCAGTTGCACGGGGTGGTGCAGGGTGTCTCCGCTGATCAGCGCGTTGCGGCCGGTGCCGGTCAGCTTCACCGACAGGTGGCCGGGCGTGTGGCCGCGCGTCGGTACGAGGCGGACACCGTCGGCCACCTCGAGGCCTGGTGCGGGGATGTCGAGCAGGTCGTACAGGCCGTTGTCGCGGACGGGTCGCAGTGAGTCGCGGTGCACCCGGGCGACTTCCTCGTCGCTTTCGGCGGCGGCGGTCCAGTAGTCCCATTCCCCGCGGTCGGTGAGGTAGCGGGCGTTCGGGAAAGTCGGTGTCCAGCTGTTGTCGACCAGGTGGGTGTTCCAGCCGACGTGGTCGACGTGCATGTGCGTGGTGATCACGAGGTCGACGGTGTCCGGTGCGAATCCCGCGGCGGTCAGCCAGTGCAGCAGCGGGGTCTGGAGGTTGTCGGCGTCGGGTATCTGCCGGGACTTGCCGTTGCCGATGCCGGTGTCGACCAGGATGCGTTTGCCGTTCGCCTCGATCGCGAAGATGTGCACGTGCATCGCAAAGGCCGTGCCGTCGGTGAAGTCGGGCTGCAGCCAGGGGTGTCGCAGGTGTTCGGGTGTGGCATCGGGCAGCAGCCATCGGCTGGTTGCCGGTGACATGTCGATTTCGTCGATTCGGCGCACGACGACGCCTCCGAGGTCCCAGCCCGGGAAAGCCCGGGGTGCATGACTGGTGAACACCTTGAATCCATTCGTCTTGGTTGACGCCGGTTCGTGGCTCGACATTAAAAGGGTCGGTAACATTTCGTAAGTACGTACCTTTCTGTAAGCTGGTGGCATGTCGGTGAGTGAGCAGGTCAAGGGCGTTCCCGGCCAGCTTCCGGCAGGGGCTTTCGACAAGGACTGCCCGACGCGGCCGTTGATGGCCCGGGTGACCGGCCGGTGGGGCGCGTTGATCACGGCCGCGCTGGTCACCGGACCGATGCGCTTCTCCGGCCTGCACCAGCACATCGGCGGCATCAGCCAGAAGATGCTGTCGCAGTACCTCAAGTCGATGGTGCGCTACGGGCTGGTCGAACGCGTGGTGGAGCCGACCGTCCCGCCGCAGGTCACCTACAGCCTGACGCCACTCGGGCAGAGCCTGGCGCAGCAACTGTGCGCGCTGCTCGGCTGGTTCAGCACCAACACACCGGCGTTGGAGGCCGCCCAACAGCGCTACGACGCCGCCGACTCCCCAGGCCGCTAGCGTCCCGCGCGTTTTGCGCTCAGCCGGAGTGACTGCGTGCGAGCGTCGCTCCGACAGGCCCTTAGGGCCAGCGGGCGTGGTGGTCGTCGATGCGGAACTCGTGCGAGTGCTTCCACACGTCCCCGGCGAGCACCGCGTCGTGCAGGTGCTCGTGGTGCGGGTCCAAGTCGCGGTGGTCGTGCTCGACGACCATCGGATCGTGCGCGGGCCACAGCCGCAACGCGATCGCCGCGCCCACCGCGGCGATCGCACCGAGGACGAGGAACGCGGTGGTCATGCCCGCGGCGGTCGCCACCCACCCGGCCAGCGGGTAGCAGACCAGCCAGCAGGCGTGGGACAGCGCGAAGTCCGCGGCGAACAGGGCAGGGCGGTCAGCCGAGTCGGCCGAGCGCCGCAGGAGGCGGGCACCCGGTGTGAGCGCCAGCGAGCAGCAGGCGCCGATCAACGCCCACAGCACCAGCAACAACGGCCAGCTCCAGGCGAATGTCGCGCCTACGAACAGCACCACGACCAGGATCACCGCCGCACGCGACACGACCACGCGATCCGAGAAGCGCTCCAGCAGACCTGGGAGGAAAAGCGCGGCCGCAAGAGAACCGGCGCCGTTGACCGCGAGCGCGATGGCGACGTCCGATGCGTCACGTCCAAGCCCGTCCCGCACGGCCGCAACGGTGTTCACGAACACCATCGACCCCGCGGCCGCCGCGGCGAGGTGCACGGCGAGCAGGCCGCGCAGCCGCGGCGTGGCGAGGTAGATGCGGATGCCGTGCGCGTCATAACGCCTGCACGGCAACGACTTCGGCCGCGGGACGACCGCGGAGAGCACGAGCAGCGCCGACGCGGCGAACCCGACGGCCGTGCCGAGGAACAACTGGTGGAAGCTCACCAGGGTCAGCGCCGCGGCGGCCAGCGCGGGACTGAGCAGGCCCTCCAGGTCGTAGGCCGTGCGGGACAACGTGATGGCGCGGGTGTACTCGCGTTCGTCCGGCAGCACGTCGGGGATCGTCGCCTGGAACAACGGCGTGAACGCCGCGGAAGCCGCCTGCAGCACGAAGATCAGCACATGGACCTGCCACACCTCGCCGACCCACGGCAGCACGGCCGCCACCGCGACCCGCACCAGGTCGAGCGAGACCAGCACGGCCCGCCGCGGCAGCGCGCCGAGCAGGGCCGTCGCGATCGGCGCCACGCCGACGTACGCGACCATCTTGATCGCCAGCGCGGTGCCCAGGACGGCGCCCGCCGCCGGCCCCGCGATGTCGTGGGCCAGCAGGCCCAGCGCGACAGTGGCCAGTCCCGTTCCGGTCAGCGCGACGACCTGGGCGCCGAACAAATGCCCGTAGGCCGGATTGCGCAGAACGGAAATCACCGCGGCACCATATACACGGGAACAGGTTTGCGTCGACGATGCAACAGCAATTCCGTGGCAACAACCAGTTCCGCTTTATTGCACATTCCCCTCATCAAAGAAGCGGCTGGATTTCATTTCTGCGCTCCGCAGCCACCCCTCGAAGTCGAGCAGGCCGGGGTGGACGGCGCGCAACGCGGACAGGTCCCTGTCGAGGCTGACGACGTCGCGGCTCTGGAAGAACTCGAACATCGCGGCGAAATCGTGGCCGAACTCCCCCATTCCCGAGCGCACGGCCTCGAGCGGAACCGGGACGTAGGCCGCGGGCCGGCCGGTGACCCGTTCGAAGGCCGCGGCGATCTGGTCGCCGCTCAGGCTGTCGGCGGCGACGGCCAGATCTCGTGCGCCCCACGCCTGCCAGTTCTCGAAAGCGTGGACGGCGAACCACGCGATGTCGTCGAGGCCGATCAACGGGTACTTCCCGGTGCCGAGCGGGATCTCGAAAGCCAGGCCTTCCCGGCCATCGGGCAGAGTCCGGCGCTTCGGGGCGAGCCGGACCAGGAAGTTCTCGTAGTACGGAGCGGTGGTCAGCACCGAGACGTGGCCGGTGTACCAGCCGTCGGGTTCCTTGCGCATCATCTCGTCCGCACGCCGCAGGCCGATGTGAGCGGCGACCGCGCCTTTGCTGTCGTAGTGCGGTACCGCGACGTTGCCTCCGGTCAGCGTGACCGCGTGGTCCAGCGAGGACCAGATGAACCGGTCGACGTGGGCCGACCTGGCCGCTTCCAGCAGCCGGAGTCCTTGTTCGTACTCGGTCAGCACTGATCCGGACGAGAAGAAGTCGGTGTTGCAGAAGACCCAGTCGGCCGACTCGACGGCCGCGCGGACGGCCTCGTCGTCCCCGACGTCGCCTTGGAAGAGCCGGACGCGGTCCCCGGCCGATGCCAGGAGTCGTTGTGCGATGCGGGATGCGGGGTCGCGCGTCACGACGCGGATGTCGTGCGGTGTGGTGGCGAGCAACCGGGCCACCACGCGGCTGCCCATCGCTCCGGTACCGCCGATCACGAGGACGGTGCTCGGTACGACCCGCTTGTCACCGGGGAAGACCCGGTCTTGAACCGTGTGCATGACCAGATGATCGTCGTTCCCGCTCCTGCCGAGAATTGGCTCAAAGGACAACGAAGGTAACATTCGGGCCATGCCTCATCTCGTCGCCGTGCTCGCCCTGGACGGCGTCAAGCCGTTCGACCTCGGCATCCCGGCGCAGGTGTTCGGCAGCGCGGTCGACGCCGCGGACGAGAACCTGTACGAGGTGGTGACGTGCTCGCTGGGCGGGCGGCCGGTGACCACGAACCAGGACTTCACCATCGCCGTCACCCGTGACGAGTCCGTGCTGGCCGCGGCCGGCACGGTGGTGATCGCGACCCAGGACTTCAGCCGCGGCGTACCCGACCTGGACGTGCTCGGCGCCGAGGTGGCCGCCGCGCTGGCCGGCGTCGCACCGGCCACCCGGATCGTCAGCCTCTGCACCTCGGCGTTCGTCCTCGCCGCCGCGGGTCTGCTCGACGGGCAACGCGCGACGACCCACTGGGGCGTGTGCGCCGAGCTCGCCCGGCGGTTTCCCCTGGTCGACGTCGACGAGAACGTCCTGTTCGTCGACAACGGACGCGTTCTGACCTCAGCGGGCGCGGCCGCCGGCATCGACCTGTGCCTGCACCTGGTGCGCCTCGACCACGGCGCCGCGGTGGCCAACGCCGCCGCGCGCCGCTGTGTCGTGGCGCCCTGGCGGGAGGGCGGGCAGGCGCAGTTCATCGAGCAGCCGATGCCGGCCGACACCGGCCTGTCGACCTCGGCCACCCGGCAGTGGGCCCTGCGGAGGCTGCCGGAACCGCTGACTCTCGCCGACCTGGCCCGTCACGCCAACATGAGCGTGCGGACGTTCACCCGCCGCTTCCGCTCCGAGGTGGGGCAAAGCCCTCACGAGTGGGTGGTGCGCCACCGGCTGGACCTCGCCCGGCACCTGCTGGAGACCACGGATCTCCCGATCAACGACGTCGCCGGCACCGCGGGCTTCGCCGATCCCGTGTTGTTGCGCAAGCACTTGCGCAACTCCGTCGGACTGACGCCCAACGCCTACCGCAAGTCCTACTCCACCAACCGTCCTCGTGCGGAAGACTGACCAGGGTGCGCATCGCCGGAGGCGCGCGACCAGCTCCGGCGCTACCGAGAACTGGAGCACTCCGCAGTGAAGTACACCGTTTCGATGGAGATCGCCCTGCCGCGGGAGGAAGTGGCCCAGCTGCTCGCCGACCAGGAACACCTGCCGAAGTGGCTGCGAGGCCTGGTGCTGCACGAGCCGCTGAACGGGCTGCACGGGCAGGTCGGCACCCGGTCACGAGTGGTGCTGCGGACGGGGCAGCAGGAGTTCGAGGGCGTCGAGACCATCACGCGCAGGGAACCGGTGGACCTGCACGGGATCGCGAGTGGGACCGTCGTCCACTTCGAACGCGAGATCGTCGGCAAGGGCATGTGGAGCGCCGCGCGCGAACGCCTGACCGAGGCCGGTCCCGGGACGACGCTCTGGGTGAGCGAGAACGAGTACCGGTTCAGCGGCGTGCTGATGCGGCTGGTGGGGTTCTTGATGCCCGGTGCCTTCCGCAAGCAGTCGTTGCAGCACATGCAGGACTTCAAGGCCTTCGCCGAGCACGGGCAAGACGTCCGCGAAGCGAAGGGCTGAACCGGACCGCTCCAGGCGCCCGCACACCGCTGCGCTCAACGGCGGCGCCGGCGGCTGAGCAGCAGGACGGCGGCGCCGCCCGCGGTGAGCAGGGAAGCCAGCAGCACCGCTGTACCGAAGCCGCCCACGCCGGTCGAGGCCAGACCGCCGCGGAAGGGCACGGGTGTGGTGGTGGGGGAAGGCGGCGTGGTTGGCACCTTGGTGGTCGTCGTGGGCGGGGTCGCGCACGAGCGGCCGGCCGTGGGGTTCACCGCGCCGACCGCGATGGTGAAAACGTCGCTGTCGGCGACGGTGCGGCCGTCGGCGAGAGTCGCTGTGACGTCCACGGTGACGCGGTAGGTCCCCTCGGCGCTGAAGGCCCAGTTCGCGTGGGCGTGGGTGCCCAGCGGAACGGTGATGG
>JASLAV010000526.1 GCA_030146905.1 Lentzea sp.
CACCGAACCGGACGTGCATCAGGCCGGGTACCCGCACATCGGGATCGGCGTCCCGGTAGTGGTGCACGCCCTGCACCAGCGAAGCGGCGCAGTTCCCGACCCCGACGACAGCCACCCGGACAGCGCGCTGCTGCTGGCTCAGGAGGGGGAAGACGTTGGCGTGCAAGGAGATCAGCGCAGGGCGAGTGGCCACTCGGCGAGCAGGCGGGACACCACCTGCGGCACGGTCAGGACGCTGTTGTCGAGCCACAGCCCGCTGTCCGCGAGCTCGGCGCGCATGTCGCCGGCCAGGTGCGTCCACTCGGACAGGACCTGCTTGTCCGGCCTGGCCGCGTCCCTCGCAGCCACGACGGTCCAGGCGGGGGCCAGCACCACGAAGGCGCACGGGATCGGCGCGAGCAACGTGCGGTAGGTATCCAGCCGCATCCGGCTGGACACCACGTAGTCGATCACCGCGCTGAACCCGGACTCCACGAAGGACCTGGCGAGCAGGCACTGGTTGCGGACGTTCAGCTCGATCTGCCGGTCCGCCTCCTCGTGGGGCTCCGGTCGCGGCGGCGTGTTGCCCGACACGACCAGCCGCTGCAGCCGGTCCCCCTCGATGTGCGCGGACCGCGGCAGCGCCTCCGCCAACGCCCGCGCCGTCGTGGACTTGCCCGACCCCGGGACACCGGTGATGAGCCACAGCGGTGGCACATCACCCACGCTTCGCGCCTTCGAGCACGTCGTCGCGCAGCGACCGCAGCTGGTCGAGCACGGACAGCAGGTCCCGCGGTGAGCGGGAGAGGGTGGCGAGCGCGTCACCGACCCGGTCGGCGTACCCCCGCGGTGCCGCGGTGAACCCGGCTGCCATGGCGACCGAGCCCTTCTCGTTGGTGAGGTACTGGCGTTCGGCGGCGAACACGACCTGCGTCAGGCACGAGACCGTGCGGAAGGCGCACCCCGACACGTAGGCGACGTCACCGCGTTCGGCGGCGGACTTGGCGGTGGACAACGAGAAGTCGGACTCCCAGCCGAACTTCTCGATCACCGCGGCGCGCAACCGGTCCGGGTACGGGTCGACGCGCGTGCGCAGGTCCGCCAGCACGCCGTCCGGGTCGTGGAACGGCTTGTTCTGGAACACCTCGCCCGCGTAGATCGTCGTGCTGAACCCGTGCGGGTGGCCGACCTGGTAGAAGATGTCGACCTTGCCGGCGGCGCAGTCGTCGAGCACCTGACGGGTCTTCGCGACGTCGCGCAGCAGGACGTCCACCTCGGTGTCCGCCATGCGCAGCCACACACCGCCGTTGATCCACGGGCCCCATTCGCCGTAGCGGCCGAAACCGTCAGGGGCGTGGCGGTCGTCCAGCTCGGTGATGGCGGCGAGCAGGGTGTCGAAGTCGGGGCGCCCGGCGGGGTCGTAGTACAGGCCGACGTCGATGTCCGAGTTCGGGCTGGCGGTGCCGCGGGCACGTGACCCGCCCAGTGCCAGGCCGGTGACTCCCGAAATCCCTCCGAGGCCGTCGCGGATCCGCTCAAGAACACGACGCAGGTCGCTGTCGTCCACGCACACTCCCGAGTTGCGATCGCGGCCGAGGCTATCCGATCTTGTACTTTCCCGCTTTCCCCTGCCCCGTGGCGGGTTCCCGCCCCACCGGCGGGCTCGTCGCGCTCTTATCGCGAAGTGGTGAACCAGCTGATCGGACTCGCGTTGCGGCCCCTGGCGATGAGGCCTTTCCGCAACGGCGCCGTGCGTTTCGCCGCGGCGGTCGGCGAACGTCGCACCGTGTGCCTGGACCTCTCCGCCGCCCGGCAGGCGGGACATCCGGACGTGATGTTGTTGCCCGCGTACCTGTTCGGCGTCGAGCGGCGGTTGCGCGGCAACGAGCTGAGCACCGCGCTGAACGTCCCGCCGGCGTCCATCCGGCACTCGGAACAGGAGCTGGTGCCGGTGACGACCTGACGTTCACCGCGTCGATCACCGACTTCCGCGTGAACCCGGCCAACGGCATGATCTCGGTGGTCCAGAAGAGCTCCGTGCACCGCGGTGACGTGCTCGTGCTCGAGATGAGCCAGACCGTGGCGGTGGTGACCGGATGAGCCCTCTCGCCAGAACCCTGCTCGGACCTCTCGTGCTGCCCCCGATCTCCGCGGCGGCGCTGGCGGAGTTCTCCGAGGTGTCCGGTGACCGCAACCCGATCCACCTCGACGGGGCCGCGGCCAGGGCGGCCGGCCTGCCCGGTGTGATCGCGCACGGCATGTTCGTCATGACCCAGATGAACAACCTGCTCACCGCGGAGTTCCCGGCAGCCACCGTGCACAGGCTGCGCACGCGTTTCCTGGTCCCGGTGCCGATCGGCACGGTCCTCACCATCTCCGGCCGGCTGACGCCGGGCTCCGGCGCGACGGCGCGCGTGACCCTGTCCGCGAGCCGCGACGACGGGCTCCTCGCGGCTCGCGGACAGGCCGAGCTCCACCTGTTCAGCTGATCGGCGCCCGGTCCGCGGTGAGCGCGCGGACCCGGTCGGCGACCCGCCCGACCACCTCGCGGGTCGCCGTCTCCGACCACCCCCGCCCGTCCGCGCTGAAGTGGCCGCGCAGGGCGCCCTCGTTGGTCTTGCGCAACCGGATCCCCAGCTCCTTCACCGATCCGACGTCCTTCGGTCCCGCCGCGGCCACGACCCTGCACCCGACCGGTCCGAAGTGGAGGGTGTCGGGCCGCCGCTGGGTGACGTACTCGAAGAACGGGATGATCTTCTCGGACATCGCCGGGTTCAGGGCGCGGATGTCGCCTGCCGGGAACCGGGCGTGCGCCGCGCAGCCCAGCACGGCCTCGCGGACCTCCCGGTGGTCGTCCGTGACGGGCACGACCAGGTAGGACGCGACCATGCACGGGCCGGCCACCCGCTGCCAGCGCGGACGGTCGCGCTTGCTGAACATCGTCGTGAACGCGAACGTGTCGCCGCCGTCGACGTGGGCCGCCATGCCGTCGCCGAGTGCGCCCAGCAGCGAGACCAGCGGTGTGCTCCGCCGGGCGGTGAACGCCCGCTCGGCCCGTGCGAACTCGGCCGCGCCCAGCACCTCCTCGCGGTAGGCGAACGCCGGGCTGACCAGCTCGTCCGAGATCGCCGCCAGGTCGGCCGCGCCGACCATCCGGCCCCACCAGTCCTCCGCGGCGGCACGCCCGCGGGAGACCTGCTCGGCCTCGGCGACGACGTACTCGCCGAACTGCGCGACGGGCGGGGGTGCGTCCGGTCCCCCCGTCCCCGCGGCGTAGAGGGCACCGAGGTCGGCGAGCAGGACCCACAGCGTCGCCGGGTCCGAGACCAGGTGGTGGACGTGCAGCGAGAGGACGTGGGTGGCCTGGCCGGTCCTGGTCACCCTGACCCGCACCGGGTTGTCGAGCGGCACCGGCACGTGCGTCCACTCGGTGTCGTCGTGGCACTCCAGCGCCGCGCCCGGTGCCGCGCTGACGACCTGGCCGCCGGCGGTCACCTCGGTGCGCAGGACCTCGTGGCGGCGCACGAGCTCCTCGACGGCCGCGGCGAGGCGGGACACGTCGAGCGGTCCGTTCAGCTCGGCCACCGCGTTCATGGTGAACCAGGGACTGCTCATGAACCCCGGCATGCGTTCTTCGAGACCGAGTGCGTGCGACTGCCAGAGGGAGAGCGGCCAAACCGTCATCGGGCACCTGCCATCAGCGTCTGGGAGTAGTCGGGAACGTCGGAGCGGGCGGCGAGCAGCGCCTCGTGCGCGCGCCGCAGCACCACCGGGTCGAAACCGGTGTCCTGCCAGGCACCGAACGGCACGCCGAACCCGAGGTCCTCCCACAGCCGGGCGTTGCGCTGCTCGTGGTCGCCGAACGGGTCCAGCAGCACGACGGGGGTGGCCGACCACAGCGAGTCCAGCAGGGTGCCGCCACCGGGTTTGCTCACCACCGCCCGCGCCACCCGGCACAGGTCGAACGAGCCGTGGTGGCCGATACCGCGCCGGTACCGGGGTGCGGTGTGCTGTTCGATCCGGCAGAACGGCGGATACCCGTCGTCCAGCCACGGGTGCCAGTCCGGGTCCATCAGGTGGTAGCGGACGCCCTCGTCGTCGTGCGACACGTCAGCCGGTTCGTACGCGACGACGTCCAGCTCGAAACCGCGCGCCCGCAGCTGCGGCACCCGGTCCCGGTACGTGCCCATCCCCCAGCCGCCACCGTGCGCGAGCAGCCGGTCCTCCCTGTCCTCCCAGCGGACGGGCGGCTGCCTCGTCACCGGGATGCTGCACGGGACCGTTCCGGAGTCGGCGTGCATCAGCCACCTCTGCCGGGCCCCGACGTCCGGGGCGCCGCGGAACGACGGTGACGCCACGGAGTCCACGTGGCACACGTCGACCAGCGGAGCCTCGTCGCACGTGGACAGATGGCGCTCCAGCACGGGCAGCCAGAAGCCGGAGAACACGACGAACTGCCGCACCCCGCTGTCGCGCCAGTGCGACAGCAGCGCGGACACCGCCTGCTCGGACGCGACGCCGACCGGGTCCGGCCGCACCCGGCTGCCGGCGCGGGCGAGGCGGAAGTCCCGGTGGAACGCCACCTTCATCTCCGCGGTGGTGCGCAGCTTGTGCTCGGGCAGCAGCCGTTCCAGCACGCTCAGGCCCACCTCGGCGCCCTGCTCCCGCAACCGGTCGGCCAGCAGCAGTCCCGGTACGTGCACGCCCAGTGCCACCCCGGAGGTCAGGATCTGGATCACAGCGCTCCCAGCTCGGCGCTCAGGTGCTTGCGCACCAGCCTCTTCAGCTCGTCGTGCCCAGGACCGGAGTACTGCCGCGGCGTACCCTCGACCAGCATGATCAGGTAGAGGTAGCCGCGGTACATCGCGAGCCGCAGCCGGGCACCGCTCGTGAACGGCGCGGCGCCGTACCCGGCCAGGAAACCGAGATCCGTCTCGATGTCACCGAACAACGCCGGCGAGACCAGCTCGGCGAGCGGATCGCCCCAGAAAGCCCGCTCGCCGTCGACCAGCCCCGTCACGCGGCCGTCGTCGACCATGACGTTGCCGTCCCACAGGTCGAAGTGCACGAGCACCGGCCGTTCCACCTCGTCGAGCAGATCGGCGTGCTTCCTCATCAGCTCGGCGACGCGCTCGGCGGGCACGGGCAGCGCGACCCCGAACCGTGCGGCGTCCGCCAGCACGGCGTCCACCATGGACAGGAAGCCCTCCCTCCACGTGGGCGCGAGCCCGAGCTGCGGGTAGCCGAAGCCACCGCCGGTCACCTCGTGCAGACCGGCGACGACTTGGCCCAGCTCCGTCCGCAGCGCGGCCAGTGCCGGCGCGGTGAGCGAGCCGCCGCGGGCAGCCAGGTTGTCCCCTGGGATCTCCGTCATCAGCAGGAAGTCGGACGCCACCGCGGTGCGGGTGAAGTCGGCGTGCACGACCTCCGGCACCACCGCGTGCCCTTGAGCGGCGCGGTAGAAGGCGGTCTCGGTCCTCATCAGGTCCCGCTCGTAGGTGAGCCGCGGTGCGTCGGGGCTCGGCGCCACCTTCAGCACCAGCCCGCCGCCGGAGGTCCTGATCCGGTAGGCGGTGTTGAAGGTGCCCTCGGTCAGCTCCGCCCACCCGGTCACGGTGGCGGGGTCGATCCCCGACACGGCCAGGACCCTGTGCAGGGCGGGCTCGTCCAGTCGCAGGCGGTGCTCGTTGTTCATCGGACTCCCCGGTGTTCAGGCTCTTGTGCACGCCGCCGGGCGGCGCGGTGCGCGGCGGCCATCGCGGTGATCCGTTCCGCCGCCGCGGACAGCTCACCACCCCACGGCCTGCCGTCCACCAGCCAGTCCCGCACAGCCTTGATCTGGTCGGCGTAGTAGGAGCGGGCCGGAAAGCCGATCACCCGCCTGTCCGCCTCGCGCACCACGAGGTTCAACGGCACCGGTCCCAGCACCGGGCGCAGGAAGTTGCGGATGCTGACGGTCGCCTGGTCGAACAGGAACTCGTGGGTCGCCACGTGGGCGTCCCCGACCGAGCAGCGCAGGCTCGCCCGGCGGCCGTCCGGCCAGTCCAGGCGGGCCTGGAACGCCCTGTCGACGCCGTTGGGACCGTCGAACCCCGACTCGCCGGTCGCGGTCGCCCCGCGCAGCCCCGCCGTGGCCTGGACGGCCTGCAGCCAGTAGCTCGCGGTGTCGAGGAAGATCCCGCCGCCGAGCTCTGGGCGGTCGCGGTAGCCGCCGGGCGGCGGCGGGGCGAAGACCATCGCGGTGTGGACCTGGCGCAGCTCTCCGAACCGCCGGTCCCCGACCGCCTGCCGGACCTCCTCCTGCCACGGGTGCCCCGCGGCGGGCACCGCCTCCGCGATCCGCACGCCGGTGCCGGCCTCCTGGATCTCGGCGAGCTCGTTCTCGTCGAGGCACAACGGTTTCTCGACCACGACGTGCTTGCCCGCCCTTGCCGCCTCTACGACCCACCGGCGGTGCGCGGAGTTGTGCAGCGAGATGTAGACCGCGTTGATGGCGGGGTCGGCGACGAGCGCGGCGTAGTCGCGGTGCACGACGGGGATGTCGTTGCGGAGCGCGAACTCCCGGGCGCGGGCGACGTCGCTCGCCGCGACGGCGCGGACGCGGATGTCGTCGTGCGCGGCGCTCGGTCCCACGATCGCGCGTTCGGCGATCGCGGTGGCTCCGATGAGGCCCATCTCAAGCCGCACGGACCACTCCTCTCAGGCTCATCCCCGCCGCGGTGACGGCCTCGTCCAGCCGGCGGCGCCAGACCGGAAGCTCCTCCGGGGCGCAGAACACCGCCGCGTAGACCCGTCCGCCGGGTGCCGCGAGAGCACTGCCGCTGAGCACCGCCACACCCGCTCGTCCTTCCCGGCAGCGACTCGGCCCCAGTGCCGACACCAGGTCCGCCACCGCGCGGCCGGGCGGCACGACCAGCTCGAGCTGCACGAGGTGGCAGCGCAGCCCGGGGTGCGCACACCGCTCGTCGAGCCTTCTCGTCAGCAGGCCGAGCGAGTGCCGGGCGTTGATCTCGAGCACCGGCACCACCCGGCCGTCCGCCAGCACAGCCGAGTCGACGCAGACGGGACCGGTGTAGCCGGTGGCGGCCACCGCGTCGGCGACGGGTGCGAGCGTGGCGCGGTAGTCCTCCTCGTCGACCAGCCCCGGCCAGGCGGGGCCGGACGCCAGGTGCCGGAACCCCTTGTTGAGCATCGCCTGCACGCCCAGCCACTCCCGGCGCCCGTCGCGGTGGACCTCCAGGTGGGCCGAGAAGTCGTGCAGCACCGGGAACTTCTCCTGCACCAGCAGCTCGACCCGCCTCCCGGCCGCGACCTGCCGGCGCAGGAACCGCTCGACCGCGGCGAGCACGCCGGGTGTGCCGATCTCGACGGTTCCCCTGCCCGACACGCCGAACGGGTCCTTCACGACGGCCGGTCCGTCCAGCGAGGACACCGCGGCGACCAGGCCGTCCACCGAGTCGGCGTGCAGGGCGGCACCCGGCAGTCCCAGCCGCCGCACCAGGTCGTTGGACCACGTCTTCGAGTTCACCCCTGCGACGACCGCGAGGTCCGGCAGCCCGGTCCAGCCCGCCCGGCGCGCGAGCGAGACGGTGTCCGGCAGCACCGCGTACGGCGCCACGCCACCGAACCTCCTCAGCTCATCGAGGACGACACCGTTGTCAGCGGCCAAGCCCTCGACGGTTCCGCCCGCGTCACCACCGGTCGAGACGTGGCCGAACGAGATCCCCGCCTCCGCCAGGCCCGACCGGAGCACGCCGTCCACCGGCCACCGGGTCACCAGGAGGTCGCCGGGCGCGCAGAAACCGGCCAGCAGCTCGTCCATGCCCGCCACCGTCACGTCCTGCCCGCCGCGGCCCACCGAGGGCAGGCTCGCCAGGTCGCCGGGACGCCACCACGACTCCGCGTCGAAGGTGCCGAGCCGGACCGACCCGTCCGTCACGGTGCCACCGGGGCGAGCCTCGCCACGAAGTCCGCGAACTGCCGCACCGACCGCAGGTGGTCCAGCTCGAGGTTCTCGTAGTCGAGCGCGACGTCGAAGGTGTCCTCGATGCCGAGCAGGAACGAGATCATCTGCAGCGAGTCGAGGCCGTAGTCGTCCACCAGGTCGGCGTCGGAGGACACCTCGGCGGGCTCCGTCCCGTTGGCGAGCACCGCCGCCAGCACCGCCTTGATCTTCTCCTGGACGTGCTCGGACATGTCAGACTCCGTTCAGGTAGAGGAGGATGCACTTGGAGCAGACGGGCATCATCCCGTTGGCGGACAGGATCTTGCGGATCTCGCGGAACGACGGGTTCTGCCAGAGCTCTGCGGCCGGGGTGTCGTAGAGGTTGCCCACCACGAACTCCGGGAAGAACTTGCACGAGCTGACGTTTCCGTCGGCGTGCACCTCCATCCGGTTGGACACCGCGAGGCACTTGTTGCGGTGCTGTGCCGGCCGGGACGTGCCCAAGATGAAGTCGGTGACCTCGTCGGCCTCGAGCTGCGGCTGGTAGCGCACCCGCACCCGCCACTGCCGGGCGGCGAGCCGTGCCATCGACTCGCGCAGCACCGGCAGCTGCTCGGCCGGCAGCTGGTAGGTGTAGGAGTGCCACGTCGGCTGCTTGGTGCTGGTCTGCGGGTTGAGCCAGGCGAACGACTCCTCGTAGAGCCGGTCCATGGCCTGCGCGACCTCGGGGCTGATGAACCACGGGAACTGGAAGTAGACCGTGTTGACGCCGAGCTCCTCCGCCCACTCCATGAACTCGTACATCTTGCCGACGGTCACGTGGGAGACCATGCAGGACAACGACAGCTCGCCGTCCCAGACGCCGGTGCGCTTGAGCTCCAGCATGGTCTGGATGTTCTCCATGGTGCGCTTGAAGGTCCCCTTGCCGCGCAACGCCTCGTGGTCCTCCCCCAGCCCGTCGAGGCTCACCAGGAGGTTCAGGTTCTCGCCGATGCGCAGCAGGTGTTCCATGTTGCGCTTGAACAGCAGGCCGTTCGTGCACATGTTGACCGTGCGCGGGTACTTCTCGACCAGCGCGGCGATCTCACCGAACTTGCTGTGCATCAACGGTTCGCCGCCCCAGAGGAAGAGCTTCGAACGCAGCGGCGCCGTCAGCTCCAGCACGTCCTGGACGATCGCGACGTCGAGCTCCGTCCGCTGCCGCTCGATGCTGAAGTCTCGGAAGAAGCCCTGCTCGTTCCACTGGTAGCAGTGGGTGCACCGCAGGTTGCACTTGTAGGTCAGCTGGAGGCTGACCTCCTGCGGCAGCGGCGCGGCGTACCCGGGGTCGGCCAGCAGGTTCCTGCGCGCCGACGACCGCATGGCCACGGTGTGCTTGATGTCCGCGAACTCCTTGGCGTTCAGGGTGCGTGTGGTGGTAGGTCGCATCCCGCTCTCCTCACTGAAGGTCCGCTGCGACGCGGTTGATGAACAAGACGCTCAGGCCCGCGCACGTGCCGCCGGTCACGAGCACCAGCACGAGGGCGGTCGCGTCGCCCAGGCCCGCGCTGAGCGCGGTGCCGAGCAGACCGCCGAAGACGGATCCGAGCGGAATGGGTGACGACATCACGGTCCTGGCCGCGGCGTGCACCGTGCTCTGCCTGTCCGGTGGTGTGAGCGCCTGCCGGACGCTCGTCGTGACGACGCCCCACATCGGCATCCAGAACGCGGAGAACATCCGGATGCCGGCCAGCAGCGGCAGCGCCAGCGCCGGGACGACCAGGCAGAGCGGGACCAGCAGCCAGGTCAGGCCCTCCAGCCCGGTGAGCAGCAACGTGCGCCGCACGCCGATCCGCGTGCTCATCCGGCTCACCAGGAACGTCCCGGCGAGGGCACCGACCGCGCCGGCGGCGAGCAGCAGCCCGCCGGTGAGGCTGGACAGTCCGAGCACGCGGTAGGCGAACAGCAGCAGCACCGCGTCCACGGCGCCCATCCCGAAGTTCCGCACCGCCGACGCCGTGACGATCGGGCGCAGCACGGCGTGGCCCCACAGGAAGCTCAGCCCCTGCCGGATCCTGGCGCCGATCGACCCGCTGGGGACGTCGGCCGTGCCCCGGTACTCCGGCAGCCGCGACCGGCTGAGCGCCGACCCCGCGAACGGCAGCGAGCTGAACAGCAGCCCGAGGAACGGGCCGGCCAGTTGCATCGCCGCGCCCGCCAGCGCCGGGCCGACCAGCTTGGACAGGCTGTCCGTCGCCTGCAGCCTCGAGTTCGCGCCGACCAGGAACTCCGCCCCGACCAGGCCGGGCAGGTAGACGAACCCCGCGATGTCGACGAACACCGTCGCCACGCCGGCGACCGCCACCACCGCGAACAGGTGCGCCATGGTGAGCACGCCGAGCGCGGCCGCGAGCGGGATGCTCGCGAAAGCCGCCAGCCTGACCAGCTCGCCCGCGACCATCACCCGCCGCTGCGGCGCGTGGGACACCAGCGCGCCCGCCACCATCCCGAACACCGGATAGGCGAACCAGCCCAGCGCGGCCAGCACACCGACCTCGGTGCCGGACGCGTCGAG
>JASLAV010000551.1 GCA_030146905.1 Lentzea sp.
TCGGCGTGCCGGTGCTGGAGCACCGCGCGCTCGTGTCGGAGCTCGCCGGCCTCGGCTACACGGACGTGTGGTCGGCCGAGACGACCGGCACCGACGCGTTCACGCCACTGGCGCTGGCCGCCCAGTGGTCCTCAGAGCTGCGCTTCGGCACGGCGATCGCGCCCGTCTACACGCGCGGACCCGCCACGCTCGCGATGACCGCGGCGACGCTCGCCGAGGTGACCGGCGGGCGGTTCGTGCTGGGCATCGGCTCGTCCTCGCCCGCGATCGTGCAGCGCTGGAACGCGATCCCGTTCGAGGAGCCCTTCAAGCGGACCCGCGACACGCTGCGCTTCCTGAAGGCCGCTCTGGCCGGCGAGAAGGTCACCGCCGACTACGACACGTTCTCCGTGAAGGGCTTCAAGCTGGAGCGCCCGCCGGTCGAGAAGGCGCCGATCATGCTCGCGGCACTCCGCCCGAACATGCTGCGCCTGGCCGGCCGGGAGGCCGACGGCGCGATCACGAACTGGCTCGCCGCCTCCGACGTGCCGCAGGTGCGCGCCGAGCTGGGTGAGGCCGAGCTCGCGGCGCGGATCTTCGTGTGCCCGACCGAGGACGCCGACGCCGCGCGGGCACTGGGGCGCATGCTGATCAGCACCTACCTGACCGTGCCCGCGTACGCGGCGTTCCACGACTGGCTGGGCCGCGGCGAGGCGCTGCGCCCGATGCACGAGGCGTGGGCGGCGGGTGACCGCAAGGCGGCCTCCAAGGCGATCCCGGACGAGGTCGTGGACGCGCTCGTGGTGCACGGGTCGCTGGACGAGTGCCGTGCGCGCGTCGCCGAGTACCAGACCGCCGGCGTCGACACCCCGATCATCGCGCTGCTCCCGACCGGCGGCGACCAGCTCGCGCAGGTGCGCGCGCTGGCTCCCCGGGGCTGACGATGCCGGGCGCGACCGAGCAGAAGATCATCGACGCGGCCGTGCGCCTGTTCGCGGCGCAGGGCTACGACGCGACGTCGGTCCAGGAGATCGTCGCGGCCGCCGAGGTGACCAAGGGCGCGCTCTACCACTACTTCCGCTCGAAGGACGACCTGCTCTTCGAGATCTACCGGCTGCTGATCACGGCCCAGTCCGCCGACATGGACCGGATCATCGCCCTCGGCCTGCCCGCGGCCGACACGGTCCGCGAGATCCTGGTGTCGCTCGTCGTCTCGACCGCGGAACGGGTCGACGAGACGGCCGTGTTCGTCCGCGAGCTGCACCGGCTCGGCGAGGAGCGGATGACCGACTTCCGCGCCGAGCGGCGGCGCTACCACGAGACGTTCCTCGCGGTGGTCGAGAAGGGCCAGGCGGACGGCGAGTTCAGCTCGGCCGTGCCGGCGGACACCGTGGTGCGGATCGCGGTGGGCGTCGTGAACCAGCTGCCCATGTGGTTCCGGCCGGACGGGGAGAAGACACCGGTCCGGCTGGCGGGCGAGATCGCGGACTTCGTGCTGGCCGGTCTGCGGTAACGGTGGGCGGCGGGAGATCGACTTCTCCGGTGAGGGGGTCTTCCATGTCGCAGCAGCCACCCGAGTACGGCCTCGCGCCGTCGTTGCACGAGGTGTCCAGGACGCGGAAGGGCCCGTGGATCTTGTTCCTGGTCGTCGCGCTGGTGGCGATCGGCGGGGCGCTCTACGGCGGCCGCGCTGTCAGCGCGTTGCGCGAGAGCGTCAACGGCACCGCCCCCAGCAGCTACCGGGAGCCCCCACCGCCGCCCGACCCGGACATGCGGGTCGTGGTGTTCGAGGTGACCGGTCTGGGCAAAGCGTTCACCATCACCGCCACGGCCGGTGCGTCCATCAAGAACGAGACGGCCGTGACGCTGCCGTGGAGGCACATCGTCCAGGTTCCGGTCGACGCACCGAAGACCGTGATGCTCGTGGCGGTGGCGGGCCCGGACGGCACAGAGGTGCACGGCAGGTACACGATCGACGGCACGGTCGTGCGCATGGGCAGCGCGTCCGGGCCCTACGGCGTCCTGACGATCACCGACTCCTGAGAGGTCCTCGCCGGACAGCGGGACGCGCGACGGCGTCCCGCTAACGCTTGCGCAGCGCCGCCAGCGCCTTGTCGGCGTGCGAGTTCATCGAGAACTCGCTCCTGATCACCTCGACGATCTCGCGATCCGTGCCGATGACGAACGTGTGCCGCTTGAGCGGGGTCGGCCCGAACCGGCGCCGGACGCCGAACTGCTCCGCGACCTCGCCCCCGGCGTCCGACAGCAGCGGGTAGTCGAAGCCGTGCAGCTCGGCGAACTGCTTCTGCTTCGCCACGTCGTCCATGGAGATGCCGACCCGCTGGGCCCCCGCCTCGGCGAACTCGGCGGCGAGGTCGCGGAAGTGGCAGCTCTCCGCGGTGCAGCCGCGTGTCATCGCGCCGGGGTAGAAGAACAGCACGACGGGACCGTTCTCGAGCAGTTCGGAGAGCTTGCGGTCGGTGCCGTCCTGGTCGGGCAGCGTGAAGTCGGGGGCGTGGTCGCCGGGCTCCATGGATCTCCAATACGCTCGGGCCGTGACCAGCATGTCCGACGTGGCCAAGGCCGCAGGGGTGTCCGCTGCGACCGTATCGCGTGCCCTGCGCGGCGAACCGGGCGTGTCCGAGGCCACGAGGCAGCACGTCAGCGAGGTCGCGCGGCGGATGAAGTACGCCATCGCGCGCGACGCCTCCTCACTGGCCGGCGGGCGCCGGTACGCGATCGCGGTGCTGACCTCCGAGGTCAACCCCGCCCTGGCGGGCGCGGAGGGCGCGCTGCGGCAGGCGGGGTACGACGTCCTGCTCTACGTCCTCGCCGACCGGGACGCACGCGCGAAGTTCTTCGACGAGCTGCCGCTGGGACGCAGGGTCGACGGCGTGCTGCTGCTGTCGATGTCCCTGTCCGGTGCCGAACAGGTGGCGCTGGAGTCGCTCGGGGTCCCGCACATCACGGTCGACGACACCGACCTCCGTCGCGCCCTGCGGACCGCCGTCGAGCACCTGCGCTCCCTCGGGCACCACGACGTGGCGCTGGTGCTGTCCGACGGGGTCGACGAGTCCTACGACGAGATCCTCGCCGCGGCCGGGCTGGAGGTCCGTCCCGAGTGGACCGTCTGGTGCTCGCCCACGGTCGACGGCGGCGAGCAGGTCGTGGACGTGCTGCTCGACGGCGAACGCCTGCCCACCGCGGTGATCAGCTCCAACGGCGCGGCGGCACTGGGCATCTTCCTGCGCCTGCAACGCGACGGGCGGGCGGTGCCGGACGAGGTGTCGATCGTGTCGCTCGACGGGCAGGAGCTCACCCGCGTGGTCGGGCTGACCGCCGTCGAGGGTGCGGAGGAGGAACAGGGTCAGCGGGCGGTCGCCGACCTGTTCACGCTGATCAGGGGCGGGGAGATCGAGCAGGTCGACCACCCGGTGAGGCTGGTCGTGCGCAACTCGACGGGCCGGTCGCGCCACGCCCTAGGGTGATCGCATGCCCGCTGAAGAGCGCCTGACCGAGCTGCCCTCGCTGCCGACCACCCCCGGTTACGCGCACGCCGTGGCGGTCACCGGGAAGCTCGCGTTCGTCTCGGGACAGGTCGCGGTCGACGCCGGTGGGCGCGTGGTCGGCGTGGACGACCTGGCCACCCAGACGCGGCAGGCGATGAGCAATCTTCATCACGTCATTTCCGGGTTTGGCGCGGACTGGTCGGATGTCGTCAAGTTCACCTGGTTCGTTCTCGACGCGTCCGAGGTGCAGACCATTCGAGACGTGCGCGACGAAATCCTTCGTCCCGCACTCGGAGAAGTGCGCAACCCTGCCAGCACGCTGGTCCAGGTCGCGGCGTTGTTCGGGCCGGAATTCCTCGTCGAGGTAGAGGCCGTGGTGGCGATTCCCGATCAAGCATCGGATGTTTGAGGGAATTGACGCGGATTCGTTGTCCCGACTGGCCTGCGCCCATCGGGTGACCAGGGACCATTTGCTCTGGTAATGCCGTCCTCGCTGTGACATAGGTTGTACTCGTGGACGACTTGCTGGTGCGATTGGCTGACGCTTGGGGCGTTGCTACTCGGTACGAGAACGCGGATCAGCAAGAGGTCGTGGTCGAGACAGAGGTCGTCGTCAAGATCCTCGCCCAGTTCGGCGTGGACGCGTCCACTGAGGACTCCACGGCCCGCGCGCTGGCCGAGGTCGAGCGGCGCAGGGCGGCCGAGGTGCTGCCGCCCACGATCGTCATCCGCGAGTACGAGACCTACGACCTGCGCGGTCCCGCGACCGTCGAGCTCGAGGACGGCACGTCGATCGCGGTCGACCGCCACCTCCCGGACAACCTCCCCCTCGGCTGGCACCGGATCGTCACGCCGGACCAGACCGTCACGCTCGCCGTCGCGCCCAGGAAGCTGCCGGACGTCCCGCGGACCTGGGGCTGGATGCTGCAGCTCTACGCGGCGCGGTCGAAGGACTCGTGGGGGATGGGCGACTTCGCCGACCTCGCCACGATCGCCCGGCGCAGCAGCCTGGAGCTCGACGCCGGGGTCGTGCTGGTCAACCCCGTGCAGGCGCCGAGCCTGACGCACCCGGTCGAGCGCTCGCCGTACTCGCCGACCAGCCGCCGGTTCGCGAACCCGCTCTACCTGCGCATCACCGACACGGCCGAGTTCCTGCAGGCCTGCCCGCGCACCCGCCAGCTCATCCGCGACCTGCGGCCGGAGAACCAGGACCTGATCGACTACGACGCGATCTGGGACGCGAAGAGGCAGGCGCTCGAACTGCTCTTCCCCGGCGGCGACGTCGAGATGGACGCCGAACTGGAGAAGTTCGCGACCTACTGCGCGCTCGCCGAGGTCCACGGCCCCGACTGGCGCGAGTGGCCGGCGGACCGCGCGGAACCGTCACCCGAACGGGTTGCGTTCCACGCCTGGGTCCAGCACCTGTGCACCCGTCAGCTGCAGGACGTGCGGCTCGCCGCGCACGAGGCCGGCATGGCCGTCGGGGTCATCCACGACCTCCCGGTGGGCGTCGCCCCCGGCGGCGCGGACACGTTCGCGGACCCCGAGGCGTTCGCCATCGACGTCACGGTCGGCGCTCCGCCCGACGCGTTCAGCGCGGACGGTCAGGGCTGGGGCCTGCCGCCGTGGCGCCCCGACAAGCTCGTCGAGACCGGCTACCGCCCGTTCCGGCAGGTGCTGCGCAGCGTCCTCAAGCACGCGGACGGCATCCGCATCGACCACGTCGCCGGGTTGTGGCGGCTGTGGTGGATCCCGCCGGGCGAGCCGCCGTCGCGCGGCACCTACGTCTACTACGACGCCGACGCCATGCTGGGCGTCCTGGCGCTGGAGGCGTACCGGGCCGGCGCGGTCGTGGTGGGCGAGGACCTCGGCACGGTCGAGCCGGTCGTCACGAAGACCTTGCAGGAGAACGGCATGCTGACCAGTGCCGTCCTCTACTTCCAGCGCGACTACTACGCCGACGGCCACCCGCTGATCCCGCCGTCGCAGTGGAACCCGAACCAGATGGCCAGCATCTCCACGCACGACCTGCCGACCGCCGCGACGTTCTTCGCGGGGGAGGACGGCCCCGACTTCGACGAGCTGATGCGCCAGGAGGGCGTCGAGGCCGCGGACAGGGTCGAGGGCGCGCACGAACTGCTCGCGCAGGCACCCTGCGCGTTGGTCCTGACTTCACCTCAGGACGCTCTGCGTGAAACCCGGCAGCCCAACGTGCCGGGAACGATCGACGAGCACCCGAACTGGAGAATCCCCCTGCCGGTGTCCCTGGAGGACTTCTTCCCGCGCGTCAGGGAGATCACCAGGCCGCTCCGCAGCCGCGGAAGATGAAACTTTTGCGTAACTGCAGGTCACGTGTCTGCGGAGTACTGTGAGGCCGTCACCTGACGGCGGACGACGAACGTTTTGGAGGTGGCGTCCGGATGAGCTCAGCCGTGGAGACGCGGACATCGACCGGCGTGCTGGAGATGGCTGTCGAGGAGGCCCTCGCTTCGGTGAGACCCGCCTCACTCGGCGACCCGGTGGCCGGGGCACGGCGCGCGGAGGAAGCACTGCGCGACGGGCTGCGGGACGCGGGCGCAGTGGAGGACAACATCGCCCTCCAGTACGCGCTGGCCTGCGCGGAAGCCGCTTGCGAACACCTGAGGTACTGCGAGATCCAGGAGGCCCGCACTTTGCTCACGGCCGCACGTGGGCAGCTGGTCCTGGCGCGAGTCGGAGTGTGATGCCGGGTCGGGGTTAGCCGGATAGGGTCGGCGGGTAGCTACCTGCGTGTGAGGAGCATTGTGCGACCCTGGCCTGGTAAGCCCTATCCGCTAGGCGCTGGTTATGACGGCGTGGGCACCAATTTCGCTTTGTTCTCCGAAGTCGCGGAGTACGTGGAGCTCTGCCTGTTCGACGAGGACGGCACAGAGACACGCGTGAGGCTGCCGGAGGTGGACGGTTTCGTCCACCACGGCTATCTGCTGGGCATCGGTCCCGGACAGCGGTACGGCTACCGCGTCCACGGCCCGTACGACCCCGAACGCGGGCTGCGCTGCAACCCCAACAAGCTCCTGATCGACCCGTACGCGAAGGCCATCTCCGACAACCTGGTGTGGGACGAGGCACTGTACGGCTACAAGTTCGGTTCGCCGGACGAGCGCAACGACGCGGACTCCGCGGCGTTCGTGCCGAAGTCCGTGGTGGTGAACCCGTTCTTCGACTGGACGAACGACCGCCTGCCGCGCACGCCGTACCACGAAAGCGTGATCTACGAGGCGCACGTCCGCGGTCTCACCATCGACCACCCGGAGATCCCGCCGAAGCTGCGCGGCACGTACGCGGGCCTCGCGCACCCGGTGATGATCGACCACCTCAACAAGCTCGGCGTGACCGCGGTCGAGCTGATGCCGGTGCACCAGTTCGTCAGCGACCACACGCTCGCGGAGCGCCGCCTGTCGAACTACTGGGGCTACAACACGATCGGGTTCTTTGCTCCGCACGACGCCTACGCCGCGCTCCCGCTGAACCAGGTGCAGGAGTTCAAGGGCATGGTCCGCGCCCTGCACCAGGCGGGCATTGAGGTCATCCTCGACGTGGTCTACAACCACACGGCGGAGGGCAACCACCTCGGCCCGACGTTGTCCATGCGCGGCATCGACAACGAGTCGTACGACCGGCTGGTCGAGGACGACCCGAAGTTCTACATGGACTACACGGGCACCGGGAACTCGCTGAACGTCCGCAGCCCCCACACCCTGCAGCTGATCATGGACTCGCTGCGGTACTGGGTGACCGAGATGCACGTCGAACCGGAAGCCGTCGACGTGCATCTCG
>JASLAV010000645.1 GCA_030146905.1 Lentzea sp.
ACACTCCGGCTGAGGCAAGTACACCCCCGCCCTGCTGACGCCTGATCACCTCCGCCAGATCACCAAGGCCACCACCAGGATCAGCACACCGACCGCGAAGGCGGCCCCGAGCACCCACAACCCGTAGACCGCGAAGGCCACGAACTCCGACCCGATCGCGGCGACGGACGTGACCGTCGCACGGGCGTCCGACTCGATGCGGTGCTGCAGCTCGGTCTCCACGTGCACCAGCACGAACCGGTAGAGGCCGTAGAACAGTCCCAGCAGGACGATCGCCGCCGGAACGGCCAGCACCGCCGCCACGATCAACGCCACACCGGAGGCGAACAGCACCCAGCCGCGGACCGGCAACCTGCCTGCCAGGGAAGCGCCGGCCGCGCCCATCAGCGGAACGCCGATCGTCGCCAGCGGGATCCACACCGTCGGCACGTGCCAGTCCTGTGCCAGCAGCGTGAAGTACTCCTCGAACGCGTCGATGGCGTACACCAGCGCCACGGCCAGCACCGCGCGTCTGATCGGCACGGCCTCGCGCAGGCCGGTCAGCAGGGTCGTGACGTAGCCCGGTTCGTCCTCGTCGGACCCTCGTTCCGGTTCCGGGAAGCGCAACGCGATCACCGACGACGCCAGGCACATCACGACGGAGATCCACCCCGCCAGCTGGTAGCCGCCGAGGGAGAACAACGCCGTGGCCACCACGGCGACCGGTACCTGGGCGATCAGTTCGATGGTGTCGACGCGCGCGTTGAGGCGTCCGTACCGCTCCTCGTCGCCGTTGGCCGCCAGACCGTCGTACAGCAGGGCCTCGAAGGCGCCCGACTGCAGCGTTCCGCCCAGGCCCCACAGCACGAAGCCGGCCGCGAACCCCCAGAACGACGGGAACACCACCCACGCCGCGTAGCCGAAGGCCTGCAGCACACCGGAGGCGGCCAGGGAGCTCCGCCGCGAGAACCGGTCGGCGATCGCGCCGGACGGCACCTCGAAGACGACCGCGGTGAGGGACCAGACGGCGAGCAGCACCGAGATCTGGGCGTCCGACAGCCCGCTGTCGGCGAAGAGCAACGCGTACAGCGCGTAGATCGGGATGAGGTGCGAGCACCACGCCCAGGCCGTCGCGGTTCGGGTCAGATCAGCTGAGGATCAATGTCGTCGTCGCATGGCACAAGGGTAAGCCATCAGCGCCACCGAATTAGTGGCGCTGACGGCTCGTGGTCGATCAGTTCCTCAGGGTGATCAGAAGCCGGCGGTGATCTTGGAGAACGCCAGCTCGGTCTGCCCGATGCCGGAGCAGCTCGCCGAGATCTGACCGTCGCAGCCACCGCGGTCGCGGTTGACCGACCAGAAGGCCAGTCGTCCGAGGCCGTTCGACTTCGACCAGTCGCGGATCGCGGTCCAGTCGTCCTCGGTGGTGAGCTCGCTGTGGTCGGACAGGCCGTTCATGCCGGAGATGCCGACGTGCTTGAACGCCTCGGCGTCGCTCCAGCCGAAGGTCGACTTCAGCTTGTTCTTCAGCCCCGTGGCCGCGCTGATCGTGTCGGTGCGGATGTTGGAGCTGTGGAAGTCGAACGGCATGATCGTGAACACGTCGATGTTCGCGTTCAGCGCCTTGGCCTGGTCGATCAGGCGAGCGCCGTAGAAGTTCGGACCGGTGGTGCCGGTGCCGAACGTGACGATCGTCTGGACGCCGGGGTTGTTCTGCTTGACGATCTTCAACGCGGTCAGGATCCGGTCCTGCACCACGGCGTTCTCGAACTCGTCGGAGTTCTCGATGTCGATGTCGATCGCCTTCAGCCCGTAGGCGTCGATCACCTGCTGGTAGGCGCCGGCCAGTGCCTCCGGCGTCGAGCAGTTCGGGCCCAGCTTGTTGCCGCTCCAGCCGCCGAACGACGGCACGATGTCACCACCGGCCGCGCGGATGGCGTTGATCGTCTGCTGGTCGATGCCACCGGTCAGCGGACGCGTGCCGTCCCACGAGGGGCTGCAGCCTCCGCCGGACAGCACGAACGCGAGCGTGAACCACTTGACGCCGGTCTTGCTCATGACCTCCGTCGCGCTCTGCGGGTTGCCCCAGCCCAGGTACAGGTAGGGCGCGCCGCGGCCGGTGCCGGACACCGGCGGGGTCGACGTGGTGGTGGTGGTGGTCGTCGTGGTGGTCGTCGGCGGCTGACCGCCGTCGCACGAGCCACCGTTGATCTTGCAGTCGGCCGGGACACCACCGGAGCCGCGGACGGTGAAGCCGAAGCTCACCGAGCCGCCGACGGGCACGGTGCCGTTCCAGGTGTTGCGCACCGTGATGTTCTGCCCGTTCGCGGCGTAGCTGCCGTCCCACAACGAGGCGATCGCCTGTCCGCCCGGAAGCGTGAACTCGACGTTCCACGACGAGAGGGAGGAATTGCCGCTGTTGGAGATGGTGTACTTGGCCTCGTAGCCGCTGCCCCAGTCCGACGTCTTGGTGAACGCCGCCGTCACACCGGTCGCGCCGCTCGCCGGAGCGGCGAGGACACCTCCGGTCACGGTGGCCATAGCGACTGCCGCGGCCAGGAACTGCCAGCGGAACTTCTTCATTGCACTCCGTTCACGTGCAGGGGGTACGTGACGGGTGCACGTTAACTGGTCTAAACCACTCATTCAAGGGGAGGAACCGGACACTGAGGAGCGTCCCAAGAGAACGCTCTCACGGCCGGTCCACTTGGAACGGTGATCGGATCACGAACGGCGGAAGTCCCTGAACTGCCCGGAACCGGTTACGCGTCCTGGTTCGCCCGCTCGTCCAGCAACTGCAGCAGAGCGTACGTGGTCTGCCGCTGTTCCTCGACGAGCTTGGTCAGCCACGATCCGAAGTAGAGGAACCCGCCGACGCCGATCAGCCCGAGGCCGAGCACGCCGCCGGAGACCACGTACGGGATCTGCTCCCACACGTAACCGGTGTGCGCGACTCCCCACCAGGCGAAGAGGATCGCGGCGATGCCCGCCGTCATCAGCGCCGTGCCGACGAGCCCGAGTCCGCTGCGCATCCGTGCGCGGCGCCGGTCCTGGATGGTCATGGCTCACCCGTTGCGCAGGTCGGGGACACCGGTGGGGTGTCCGGAGGGACAGGGAGCACCGCCCAGCAGGAACGTGCCGAACGACTTCATGCCGAACGCCGCCGCCGCGGCGACGCCGAGCCCCGCGATGACCAGCAACGCCGGCACGCCCGGGAAGTCGAGCAGCGAGCCCGTCCGCGTACGCGCGTTCGCCACCGGGGTCACGGCGGACTTGGGCGGGGCCACCCCGGCCACCGGCGCCGACCCCGGCACGTCGGGTGCAGGCACGTCGGCGGCGGGTGGCGGTGGTGCCACGGGCGCGACGGGTGCGGGTGCGTCGGGCGGGGTCAGAGGTGACGCGGCGGAGGCGTTGGCGACGGCTTCGGTGTCACCGACGATGATCTCCATCTTGCGCAACGGGTTGAGCAGCGGCACGAGCTCCTTGGGCAGCAGCGGTGCCAGGACGCCGTCCAGGATCCCGCCGAGACCGAGCCTCGTGCGCAACGCCGTCACGTCGACGGTGAGCTTGAGCCCGCGGCTGGCGGAGGACGCCGCCGCGCCTTCGAGCTTCGTGGCCGCGGACGGCCAGGCCAGCGCGACCCCCAGCGGCTCCAAGACCTTCAGCAGTCCCTCCGGCGGCGCGTCCGGCGCCTTGACCGGGAACTTCTGGCCCAGCACGGTGATCTCGGCGACCGCGAACGTGCTCGTGCCGCTGCCCTTGCTGCCGTCGCTCACCGCGACGGACTCGAACCGGACGCCGGACAGCACGACCAGCCCGGACAGCAGCGAGATCGTCTGCGCGGAGGACACTGCGGTGGACCGCGCCTCCGACCCCGACACCGCGCTCATGCTGGTCGACGCGAGCCCCTCCGCGGTGAGCAGGAACGGCACCTCCTGCTCAGCGCCCGCGAACGACTCGGCCTTCGAGGCGCCCGCGGAGGCCTTCATGCCCGACTTCGACTCGTCGGCGGGACC
>JASLAV010000748.1 GCA_030146905.1 Lentzea sp.
GCGGATGCCCGGCTCGCAGCCGGGACCGAAGAAGTACGCCGTGCGCGCGTGCACCAGGTCGGCGGTGGCGTCGCGCAGCGGCAGCCGTTGCGCCGGACCTGCCACGACCTCGGCGTTCGGCACGTCGGCGACACGCGCCCGAGCGCGCCGCACCAGCGGGGGGTGCGGCTCGACACCGACCACCGAACGCGCTTCCCGCGCGAACACCGGCAGGTGGAACCCGTCACCGCAACCGACGTCGACCACGTCCCGCCCGGCCCAGTCGCACTCCTCGCGCAGCGCGCCCCAGATGGCGCCGTCGACGTCCTGCGCGCGGTTCTCGACCTCGTAGACCTCGGGCCAGTGCCAGATGTTCGGGCTCGGCAGGACGTCGACGGGCCGGACAGCGGCCAACGCGGCGCGGACGAATCCCTTCACGGGACGACTCTAGAGCCGTAGCGTGATCGAATAAGCGGCTTGCAGGAGGTACTCGGTGTCGATCGTTCCCAATTCTCCCGCTTTGGCCGAATTGCACCACGGCTCACCGTGCTGGGTGGACCTGGCCACCACGGACCTCCAGTCCACGATCGACTTCTACTCCGGCCTGTTCGGCTGGTACTTCTCCGACGCGGGCGGCAACGCGATCGCGCTGGTGGACGGGATGCCGGTGGCCGAACTGGTCGTCGCCGGCGCGCCCAGCGCGTGGACGCTGTACCTGAACACGCCGCACGCCCGCGCCACCGCCGAGAAGGCGCACGCGCTGGGTGGTGAGGTGCTCGGCGAGCCGTCGGACACCGTCACCGTGCTCGCCGACCCGACCGGCGCGGTGGTCGGGTTCCGGCACGTTCCGCCCGATTGGGTGTTCGGCGCGGACGGGCACGGCGCGTACGCGTGGGCCGAGCTGAACACGCGTGACGGGCACGCCGCGGACGACTTCTTCCGCGAGCTGTGCGGGTACGAGATCACCCAGATCGGTGACGGTCAGGCGGTCGACTACACGATCTGGGCCGTCCAGGGGCACACCGTGCTCGGGCGTCAGCGGATGGGCCGGGCGTTCGCGCCGGACACCCCGCCGCACTGGATGGTGTACTTCACCGCGGCGCCGGAGATCGGCGCGGACTCGGCCGCGTCCAGGGTGATCGAGCTGGGCGGGCGCGTCACCGTGGAGCCGTACGACACGCCGTTCGGCCGGATCACGGTCGTCGCCGACCACACGGGCTCGGTGTTCTCGGTGATCGACCCGTCCCGCACGACGCCGCTGTCCGACGACGAGACCGGCTCACGCGTGGACGACCCCGACGACGAATGACGCGCCTGATGTCCTAGACGAACACGTGCAGCAGCAGCCAGGCGACGACGGCCGAGGGCAGCAGCGAGTCCATCCGGTCCATCAGGCCACCGTGACCGGGCAGCAGCGTGCCCATGTCCTTGATCTTCAGGTCGCGCTTGATCAGCGACTCGACCAGGTCGCCCGAGGTCGCGGTGACGACCAGGGCCGCGCCGAACAGCACGCCCTGCCACCACTGGCCGTCGAGCATCAGGCCGACGGTCAGCGCGCCGCCGACCATGCCCGCCACCATCGAGCCCGCGAAACCCTCCCAGGACTTCTTCGGGCTGATGGTGGGGGCCATCGGGTGCTTGCCGAACAGCACGCCGGCCACGTAGCCGCCGGTGTCGGACAGCACGACGCCGATCAGGAACGCCAGGACCCGGAACACGCCGTCGTCCGGCACGACCAGCATGACCGCGAACGACGCGAACACGGCCACGTAGGCGACCGTGAAGATGGACGCGGTGACGTCACGCAGGTAGCCGTCCGCGCCGTCCTTGAGCCGCCAGATCAGGCACACCAGGATCGTCACCACGAACGCGCCGAGCACGCCTCCGCGCTCGTAAGGCCAGGCCAGCCACACCACGGCCTGCCCGCCGACCAGGACGGGCAGCAGGGCCACCTGGATGCCCGCACCCCGCCGCAACGCGCCCGTCAGCTCGTACACCGACACGGCGACGGCGACGGCGACGACGCCCACGAACAACTCGCGCACCGTGAACAGCGCCACGAGGATGACGGCGCCCAAGCCGACACCCACGGCGATGGCCGCAGGCAGGTTGCGCCCCGCGCGCGACGCGCTCTTCTCCGGCGCGTCCTGGTCACCGCCGCCTGACACCTGCTGTGCTCCTATCACGGCCGTGCACCGGCCGAGCAAAGCGCGCGGACCACTGGCCCGACCCGCCGAACCGACGTGACCACCTAGACCTCTAGCAGCTCGGCTTCCTTGTGCTTGACCAGGTCTTCGATCTGGGCGACGTAGCGGTGGGTGACGTTCTCCAGTTCCTTCTCGGCCCTGGTGCCCTCGTCCTCACCGACCTCGCCGTCCTTGACCAGGCGGTCCAGCTCTTCCTTGGCCTTGCGGCGGATGTTGCGGATGGACACCTTGGCGTCCTCGCCCTTGCCCTTGGCGACCTTGACCATCTCGCGGCGGCGTTCCTCGGACAGCTGCGGGATCACCACGCGGATGATCGAGCCGTCGTTGCTGGGGTTCACGCCCAGGTCGGAGTCGCGGATGGCCTTCTCGACCGCGTTGAGCTGGGTGGCGTCGTAGGGCTTGATCACCGCCATGCGCGCCTCCGGGATGGCGACGCTGGCCAGCTGGTTCAGCGGGGTGGGCGAACCGTAGTACTCGACCACGATGCGGGAGAACATCGAGGGGTTGGCACGGCCGGTGCGCACCGCGGCCAGGTCCTCCTTCGCCACGGACACCGCTTTTTCCATCTTCTCCTCGGCGTCGAGGAGGGTCTCGTCAATCACGGCTGACTCCCTTGGTGTGCGCAGTTCGGCTCGAATCCCAGCAGGTCTAGAAGGACGGGCGACCACCGGGGGTGCTCACCAGTGTGCCGATCTTCTCACCACGCACGGCTCGCGCGATGTTCCCCTCGGTGAGCAGGTTGAAGACCATGATCGGCATGTTGTTGTCCATGCACAGGCTGAACGCGGTCGCGTCGGCGACGTTCAG
>JASLAV010000798.1 GCA_030146905.1 Lentzea sp.
CCGTGCGCCTCCAGCCAGTCGAGCGTCGCCGCTGACGTCTGCGCGCCGTCGACCGAGCCGGACGACACGAGCACCAGCGAGTCGGCCTCCTCCAGCACGCCCTTCATCGCGGAGTGCATGAGTCCGGTGCCGCAGTCGGTCAGCACGATGTTGTAGAAGTGCTCCAGCAGCTCCACCGTGCGCCGGTAGTCGTCCTCGCTGAACGCCTCCGACACGGACGGGTCCTGCTCGGACGCCAGCACCTCCAGGCGCGCCGGCGACTGCGAGGTGTACGCGCGCACGTCGCTGTACTTCTTGATCCGCGGGGCGTCGCGCAGCAGGTGGCGCACGGTCGCCGTGGTCTCGCGCGGGATCTTCAACGCCAGCGTGCCGCGGTCGGGGTTGGCGTCGACGGCGATGACCCTGTCACCGCGCAGCGACGAGAACGTGGACCCCAGCGTCGTGGTGGTCGTGGTCTTGCCGACGCCGCCCTTCAGCGACAGCATCGCGATCTTGTAGCAGCCGCGCAGCGGCTGGTTGATCCGCGCGATCAGCTCGCGCCTGCGCACGTCGGCAGGGCTCTCGCCGAGGTTCACCATCCCGCCGGTCAGCGAGTGCAGCGACTTGCGCCAGCCGGACGTCGGCGGCCGCTTCTCCTTCTTGATCAGCTGCTGCGACGAGACCTGCTCCGCCTGCGAGCGGTACTGCTGCTGCGGGAAGTTGCTCGGGAACTGCGCGCCGGCGAACTGGCCGTACTGGGCCGTGTTGTGGGCACCCGACTGACCGCCGCTCACGGAATGAGCACCCGATTGGCCGCCGCCCACCTGGTAGGCGCCGGAGCCGTCCACGGGGTACGAGCCGGACTGCGTTCCCGGCACCGGGTACGGGCCGGACGCGTTGCCGGGCACCTGGTAGGGACCCGAGGCGTTGCCCGGCACCTGGTACGGGCCGGAGGCGTTGCCCGGCACCTGGTACGGGCCGGAGGCGTTGCCGGGCACCTGGTGCGGCCCCGACTGGTTGCCGCCCACGTTGTACGGACCGGACTGGCCGCCGCTGACGTGCTGCGGGCCGGATTGCTGCGGGTCGAGGTAGGCCGCCGCCTGGGGGTCGACGTACTGCGGGCCTGAGCCCTGTTCCTCACCCGGTGGTTGCTGCCAGTTCACCGCTGCGGCCCTCCCTGAACAAGCTGGACCAGGACTTCCCCGACCCCCGGGTTGCGACGGTACGCAACGACCAGCGGTTCCATCGATCTGGGGGCCAAGTCGTTAGAGACCCGCGTAGGAATGCAACCCGGTGGCGACCAGGTTGACGAAGAACAGGTTGAAGACGTTGACCGCGAAACCCACGACGTTGATCCAGGCGGCCCGGCGCCCGCGCCATCCCGCCGTCGCCCGTGCGTGCAGGTACGCCGCGTAGACCACCCACGTGACGAACGCGACGGTCTCCTTGGGGTCCCAGCCCCAGAACCGACCCCACGCGGCCTCCGCCCAGATCGCGCCGCAGATGATGCCCGCCGTGAACAGCGGGAACGCGAGCACGGTGATCCGGTACGACATGCGGTCGAGCACGTCCGCGGACGGCAGCTTGGGGAAGCGGTCGGCCTTGCTGTCCTTGAGCAGGTAGAGGATCGACGTCACGCCGGGAAGCAGCAGCATGCCGGACGAGATGCAGATCACCGACACGTGGATGACGAGCCAGTAGGACCGCAGCGCCGGCTGGACGGGGGCCGACTCGGCGTAGAGGACGGTGCCGCCGAGGAACAGCAGGACCAGGATCGGCGGCAGCACGAACACGCCGAGGCGGCGGATCGGGAACTTCGCCATCAGCACGATCCACGTCACCACGGCCGCGAGGCACAGCAGCGACATGTACTCGTACATGTTGCCCCAGGGCGCACGCCCGGCGGACAGGCCGCGCATCACCAGCGATCCGAGGTGCAGCACCGCGCCGAGGACGGTCAGCGCGGCGCCCATCCGGCCCAGGCGCTCGGCCCGCGTGAGGTCGGCCTTCGGCTCGTCGGCCAGGACGCTCGGCGCACCGGCTCCAGCCAGCGCCTTCTTGCGCGGTGCGCGGGCGAACGTCTGCTCGACCGCGTAGAGCAGGACCGCGAAGAGGTAGACACCCAGCGCGCTGCGGTACAGCCAGTCGCTGTAGGTCGCGAGGGTCTCGTTGACCGGCATCAGGACTTCTCCTCGTTCAGCACCGCGCGGGCCAGCCGCGTGAACTCCTCGCCGTATCCTGCCTGGTCAGTACGGGCGAGGCCACCGACCTCGACCAACGTACGCCCGTCCTCCGAACGGGTCGCACGCACCCAGACCCTGCGGCGCTTCACGGTCAGCGAGACCCCGAGGCCGAGGATGATCAGGATGGCGAACACCAGCACGTAACCCTGTGTCGGGTCGTGCGAGACCTGCAAGGACACCCAGTCGCTCACGGAGTCGAAGCGCACCTTGGTGCCGTCGTCGAGCGCGATCTCCTCGCCCAGCGCGAGGTTCTTGCGCGCGACCTTCTGCAACCGGCCCTGGTCGACCATCTTCTGGTCGATCGAGAAGATCGACTGGCCGCGGCCGTCGTCCACGCCGAGGTCGCCGCGGTACACGTCGACGGCGACCATCGGGTTGTTCAGGGCGGGGAACTTCGAGTTCAGGATGGTGCCGTGCAGCAACGGCGTCGGCGCGAGCAGCCCGGTCACCGCGATCTGGTTCTTGCGCCGCGTCTCGGAGTCGGTGACGCCGGGCGGGTCGAACTTCGTCGCACCCTCGGACGCGAGCGTGCGCTCGTCGCTCGGCAGCCACTGGATGCCCTGCGTGCGCTTCTCGCCGTTGGGGAACGTCACGGTGAACGTGGGCGTGTAGCCGTGGCCGAGCAGGTAGAGGCGGTCGCCGTCGGTGCGCAGCGGGTGGTTGACCTGCAGGTCGTAGGGCCGCCAGGTGTTCGAGGCGATGTCCGCGCCCGACTGGTAGCGGATGTCGGCCCGGTAGCCGACGGGCTGGCCGTTCTCGAGGTACTCCGCGGAGAACTTGCCGATCTCGACGCAGAACGGCGTGAGCTCCGTGCCGTCGACGCGCAGGCCCGGCCGGAACGAGTCGTAGTTGAAGATGCCGCCGTTGCAGAACTGGCCGCCGTCGGCCTGGACGATGACCTGGCCCTCGTAGCTGAACATCTTGCCCAGCGCGAACGACACCAGCAGGCCCAGCAGGGCGAAGTGGAAGACCAGGTTGCCGGTCTCGCGCAGGAACCCGCGCTCGGCGCTGACCGTGCCCTCGCCGGTGTCCATCCGCCAGCCGCGCAGGGCCTTCTTCGCGCGTTCGACGACCTCGTCCGGCGTCACGTCGAGCTCGGCCCGCACGTGGTGCGGCATGCGCGAGAGGTTGCGCGGTGTCAGCACCGGCTTCGCGCGCATCTGCTTGAAGTACTCCCACGTGCGGGGAAGCAGGCACCCGACGAGGGACGTGAACAGCAGCAGGTAGATCGCGGCGAACCACGGCGTCGCGTAGACCTCGAAGAACCCGAGCTTGAGCAGCAGGTCGCCCCACCAGCCGTGCTCGGCGATGTACTCGTCGACCTTCGACGCGTTCAACGACAGCTGCGGCAGCAACGCGCCGGGCATCGCCGCCAGCGCGAGCAGGAACAGCAGGGTCAGCGCGGTCCTCATCGACGTGAGGCCGCGCCACGTGTTGCGCAGGAAGGCGATCACTAGAGCGGCAACTCCACGACGTCGACGAACGAGTAGCGCAGCCACCCGACGAACTCGGCCCACAGGCCGGTGACCAGCGCGATCCCAACCAGGATCAGCAGAACGCCGCCGAAGATCTGCACCTGCCGCGCGTGCGTGCGCAGCCACTTGGTGACGCCCAGCGCCCACCGCGCGCCGAGCGCGAGCACCACGAACGGCAGGCCGAGCCCCAGGCAGTAGGCGAGCACGAGCACGGCACCGCGGACCGTCGACGACCCGATCTCGGTGCTGCGCGCCACGGCCAGCACCCCTGCCAGGGTGGGCCCGAGGCACGGCGTCCACCCGAGCGCGAACACGGCGCCGAGCACCGGTGCCCCGACCAGGCCCGCCTTCGGCCTGGTGTGGAACCGCACGTCCTTCTGCAGAGCGGGGACGAGACCGATGAACACCAGTCCCATCAGGATGGTGACGACGCCGCCGATGCGCTGGAACAGCTCGGCGTTGAGCAGCAACGCGTCCGTGGCGCCGAGGATGGTCATCGACGCCAGCACGAAGACGACGGTGAACCCGGCCACGAACAGCAGTGAGGCCCCGGCGACCCGCAGCCGGCCGGCCTTCGCGGGCTCGTTCGCGTCCACCCGCGGCGCCTCGGCACCGACCAGTCCTGCGAGGTAGGCCAGGTAGCCGGGCACGAGCGGCACGACGCACGGCGAGGCGAACGAGATGAACCCCGCGAGCAGAGCGACCCCGGTGGCCAGCAGCAGCGGCCCGGAGATCGCCAGATCGGTGGGGTTCACACACCTCAGGGTAGGTAGTTGCCCAGATCACGCGACCACCGGCATCCCTTTCCGCCGCGGTACAAGCGTTGGGCCATAAGTGCCAACGATTGCCGCTTGTAGGTGACATCGCGGTTGCTTAGCGTCAACGCATGCATCGTTCGCGGGTGATCCTCCCGGCGCTGACCCTCACCGCGCTGGCCCTCTTCACGCACGTACCGGCCGGTGGCGCCGCCCCGGCGATGGAATGGCGCGAGGTTTTCCACGAGGACGGCTCCATCACCCAGACCCTCACGCCGACGGCGCCGGAGGAGGAAGCGGCCGGTTTCCTCGCCCTGGCCTCGGCCGAGGTCACCAAGGTCTTCGGTGACCGCGACCCCGCCGACGCCTTCGACCTCGTGTTCGTGGGCGACGGCTACACGAGCGCGGACCTCGCGACCTACTCGGCGAACGTGAAGAGCAAGTGGGACGAGCTCTCGGCCGTCGAGCCCTTCGCGTCCTACAAGAACTACTTCAACGTCTGGCAGGTCGACGTCGTCTCGAACGAGTCCGGTGTGGACCACGACCCGACCAAGGGCCTGCTGAAGGACACCGCGCTGGACATGGGTTTCTGGTGCCAGGGCCGGGACGCGAACACCGAGCGCCTGCTGTGCGTCAACGAGACCAAGTCCAAGGAGTTCGCGGCGCTCGCCCCGCAGGCCGACCAGGTGATCGCACTCGGCAACACCACGAAGTACGGCGGCGCCGGCGGTTCGGTGGCCACCGCGGCCGGCTCCAACGCCCAGGCCGGCCAGATCGCGATCCACGAGCTCGGCCACTCCATCGGCGGCCTGGCCGACGAGTACGACTACCCGTACCTCGACTACACGGGCACCGAGCCGCGTGAGATCAACGTGACCAAGGACCCGACCGGCGCGAAGTGGGGCGACTACCTGGGGCAGCCGTCACCGGACGGCGGTGTGGTCGCGCCCGTCGAAGGCGCCAGGTACTACAAGAACGGGCTGTACCGGCCGACCGCCAACTCGATCATGCGGACCCTGGGCAAGGAGTTCAACTCGATCGGCCGTGACGCGATGGTCAAGGCGTTCAAGGCGAAGATCCCGTCGCTGACGTTCGAGCCCGCTCCCGGCGTTCCGGTCGTCAAGCCAATCCCCCGCTAGCAACGCGGCGGGCCGGTCTCACTCCTTCGCGAGCTCGTCCAGCACGGTCTGCAGGTCCGACGCCAGCACGGGCTCCAGGAAGACCGCGGCCACCCTGTGCTCCTCGTCCACGATGAACGTGGACGGCACGATGTTGGGCGGAAGACCCCTGAAGACGTTGATGAAGCTCCGCGACGAGGCGTCGTAGATGGACGGGTAGGTCAGCGACCGGTCCTTCATGAAGTCGCGCGGGTGGTCCTTCGAGGTCTCCTTGACGTCCACCCCGATCACCTGCGTCCCGGCGTCGTGGACCTTCTGCAGCTCCGGCGCCTC
>JASLAV010000820.1 GCA_030146905.1 Lentzea sp.
GGGTCCGAGCGCTTCCAGCAGGCCGGCACGTCACCGCTACCGGCACGTCCCCTCCGCGCCGCTGCGGCGATGCGCCCAGGGTTGTCGGCTTCACACGAGGCTGCGCAGCACGGCTTGGTATGTCAGGTCGACATCGCCGTCCTCGACGTGGACGATCCGTGCTCCAGGCCGTGCTGCGATCACCGCCGTCAACCGGTCGTACATCACCGACAGCTCTTCGAACAGTTCACTCCGCTCGATCGTCTCCTGGGCCTCGACGTGCACCGGATCAACCGCCGCGCGCCTGCGCTCGGTGAAGCGCCGGAGCATGTTCTCCTTGCTGTCGAGCAGCACGACCTCGTGGAACGCGGCGCCGACCTCGCGTGCGAGACGTTCAAGCTGTTCGATGAATGTCATCCGGCCCAGGAACTGCGGGACCACCACATCGTGCTCGGACGTCAAATGGACACGCGCGGCGGCGATCGCGGCCTCACGGGCGAGCAGGCCGGCAGCGTGTGGATCGTCGCGCCACCGGCCGATCAGGCTCCGAAGAAGATCAACGTCCAGGTTCAGCGCCAGCGGATGCTCGTCGGCATACCGTCGGGCCAGCGTCGATTTGCCGCACGCCGGCGGCCCGTTGAGCAAGATCAACCGCGGCACCTCGCGACTCTAGCAACCGGGCGCTTCGTCGTGTCGTGGTGGGAGAGTCGTCGTTCCGGCCTCTTGTGGCGATATAGCGCGGTCTCTGGTGCCTGCCACGCCGGCGGTCGGCGAGGAGGTCATGCTCGGCGCCGGCACGTTGTTCACAACATGCCGCACGTCCGCGGATCGTGCGAACGGGTGCGAAATCAATGGCCGAAATCGTCCGAACTTGTTGCGGTGAGCCAGAAACGCGAGATCGACCTAACCGACGGCGGCTGCCTCGAGGGATGGAGTACGGTCTCTGCTCATGACTCTCTACCGCCGGTTCGACTCGGAGCCGGAGCTGTTCGTGTTCATCGAGCTGGGCTGTGAGGTCGGCTTCGCGCGAAAGTACTACGGCTACCGCGACGTGCTGCCCCACGGGCTGGGCAGGTAGTGGGAGCGGTAGTCACGGCCGAGGCGTTGACGAAGCGCTTTCGGCGGCCGGTCAAGGGAACGGGCCTGTCAGGTTCCCTCAGGCACCTGGTCCGGCCCCGGTACACCGAGGTCACCGCCGTGGACGGGGTCGACTTGTCGATCGAGCCGGGGGAGTCGGTCGCGTACGTGGGTCCGAACGGGGCCGGGAAGTCGACGACGATCAAACTGCTCTGCGGGATTCTCGTTCCGTCCGCAGGCCGTGTGCGGGTGTGCGGCATCGAGCCGCACCGCAACCGGCGTCGCAACGCCCTCAACATCTCTGTCGTCTTCGGTCAGCGAACGCAACTGTGGTGGGACATCCCGGTCGTCGAGTCGCTGCGGCTCATCGGTGACATCTACGCCGTGCCGGCCGCCGACTACGAGCGGAACTTCACCGAGATGGTCGACGTGCTCGACCTGGCGCCTCTGCTCCCCGTGCCCGTGCGACAGCTGTCGCTGGGCCAGCGCATGCGGTGCGACCTGGCCGCCGCGCTGATCCACTCGCCGCAGGTGTTGTTCCTGGACGAACCCACGATCGGTCTCGACGTCGCGGTGAAGGCGAAGCTGCGCGAGTTCGTCGGGCTGATGATCCGTGAGCGCGGCCTGACGTTGATGTTGACGTCGCACGATCTCGGTGACATCGAGCAGTTGTGTCCGCGTCTGGTCATGCTCGACTCCGGCCGAATCGTGTACGACGGCCTCTACGCCGACCTCACCCGGCGGTTCGCATGGGAAACGAAGATCACCTCGACGTTGGCGGCTCCACCCGGTGCACGACCGGAGGAGGCGGCCGCACGCATCCACGGCGTCACACGTGCCGAACTCCACGGCCCGACAACGTTGAACGTCTGGTTCGACATGCGGGTGACCACCTACGGCGCGGTCATCTCGGGAATCGTCGACAGGTTCGAGATCTCCGACATCTCCGTGGAGGAGGGTGATGCCGAGGACGTGATCCGCCGCCTCTACTCGGGCGACTTGACGTTCTCCACCGGGGACGTCTCGTGACCAGGTCGCGGATGCGCCCGCACCCGAAGTACCTGTCGATCGCGCGGGTCAGCGCCCAGGAGGCAGTCGCGTACCGGCTTTCCACGATCGTCGGGGTCGTGACGACCTTCATCTGGGTGCTGATCCTGTATTCCCTGTGGCAGGCCGCCTATGCCGGCACGTCGTCGATGGCCGGCTACACGTGGGACGACATGCGCACCTACGTCGTGCTGGCCTTCGGGATCAACGCCATGGTCGGGTGGCGCGTCGGAAACGCCATGATGACGACCGTGCGGACCGGCAACGTCGTCATCGAGTACGTTCGGCCGCTCAACTACAGCCTCACGCAGATTTCCCGCGCGTGCGGGTACTGCCTGGTCGAAGGACTCGTCAGCCTGACCATGTGTCTACTGGTCGGGGTCATGTTCGTGCACATCGTGCCGCCGCCGTCGACCGCGAGCGCGCTGCTCTTCGCGCTGTCGCTCGTCCTCGGTCTGCTGACCAAGGCGCTCTTCGTGTTCCTGGTGTCCCTGCTGGCGTTCTGGACGATGTCCGGGCAGGGTCTGATGTGGATGCAACAGGCGGTGATCCAGGTGTTCAGCGGAACCGTCGTGCCGCTGTCGTTGATGCCCGGCTGGCTGCGGTCCGTCACGGAGGTGCTGCCACTGCGTGGAATCGTTTCCACCCCGCTCACCTTCTACCTGGGCAAGGCCGAACCGCTGGCCGCTCTCGGGCTGCTCGGCATGCAGGTGGGCTGGCTGGTGGTGCTCTTCGTCCTGGCGAACGCCGCCTGGCGCCGGGCCTTCGACGTGGCGGAGATCCAGGGGGGTTGAGGGTGCACGCGATCAGGATCTTCCTCAAACTGCAACTCGCCCAGCTGCGGGCCACGCTGCAGTACCGCGGCGACTTCTGGATCGGGATCGCCGGCTCCCTCCTGACCCAGGCATCGGCCCTGGTGTTCCTGGTCAGCTACTTCTCGCACGTCGAGCTCCTGGGTGGCTGGACGGCCTGGGAGGTGCTGATCCTCGGCGGCATCGCCGTCACCGCTCACAGCCTCACCGAACTGTTCGCGGACGGCATGTGGATCCTCCGCGCCGCCGTCAGTGACGGGTCGTTCGACCGCGTGCTGGTCCGACCGCTGTCGCCGGCGTTGCAGCAGATGGCCTCGCTCGCGTCGATCCACGGTCTGGGCGGTCTGGGGTCCGGTCTCGCGATGCTCATCGCGGGCATGGCCAACTCGTCGGCGGTGACGGACTGGTGGTCGGTGCCGGTGATCGTGCTCGCCATCCTGTGCGGCGGCGTGCTGTCGGTCTCCCTGACGCTCATCGGCAACTCCATCGTCTTCTGGGAACCGGCGGCGCAGAGCGCGATTCCCCTGGCCGTCATGAGCATGCGTGATCTCGCGCGGTTTCCGCTGAACGTCTACGACACGGGAATCCGCGTCGTGCTCACCTACGTGCTTCCCTACGCGCTGGTCACCTACGTGCCGACCAGCGTGGTGCTGCACAAGCCGGGCTCACACGGCTGGTGGGCTGCAAGCCCGGTCATAGCGGCTGCCGTCAGCGTCGGATTCGCAGCGCTGGTGTGGCGAATCGGTATCCGTCGCTACGAAGGAGCGGGGCACTGACGAAGAAGGCACGTGTCGCGGTCATCGGTGGGGTGAGGCAGGCCTGGAGCTCGCCATACATCCGATCGGCGGAAAAGCGATCGAAATCAGCCCGGACCCGGAACTGCCCGGAACCCACGCCGGCGGCCCAGGCACGTTCCCAAGAATCGAACCTCCAGCTACTGCGAACGAAGGTAGTGCGACCAATGCGCAACGAAGTGGCCGACGCCGACGACATCCGGGAACGTCTCCGGCACGTCAGGTGGATCGGTGGCGGCAGCGGTGCCGGGAAGTCGACCATCACCCGCCATCTCGCGGCCCGCTACGGCTTGGACGTCTACGCGACCGACGACGTCATGCTCGACCACGCGAAGCGCAGCACACCCGAGCAGGCTCCGCAGTTGAGCCGGTTCATGACGATGACCGCGGATGAACGGTGGCTGGGGCAGTCGCCTGAGGCGATGCTGGACTCCTTCCACTGGTTCCGCGGCGAGGCCTTCGACCTGATGATCAAGGATCTGCTGGCGCGGACGCCGTCGGAGTCCGGGGTGATCGCGGAGGGGTTCCGGCTGCTCCCGCACCTCGTCGCTCCACTGCTCGCGGACCCGGAGCATGCGGTGTGGCTGCTGCCCACACCCGAGTTCCGCTCCTTGGCGTTCGAAAGCCGCGGCACGATGTGGGACATCCCGAACTCGACGAGCGATCCGCGCAGCGCGCAGCGCGTTCTGCTTGAGCGGGATCACCTGTTCACCGCCCGCGTGCGCGCTGAGGTGGTTGATCTCGGGTTGCCGTTCATCGAGGTCGACGGCTCGCTTGACGAGGCCCGGCTGACTGAGCGGGTGGCGGCCCAGTTCGGGCTGTGACCCGAGGCAGCGTCACGGCCTCGGTGCGGTGTGCGTTCGTGCCGCAGTGACCATGTTCTCCACCGCCGCCTGCGCGATCCGCCTGCCGATGTCCGCCGAGGCGTGCTCGTTCCTGTACACGACACCGTCGTCGGTTTGCAGGCTCGGCGGCATCGGTACCACCGTGTACCGCAACCGCTCGGTGTGCGGAGGGCTTGACCGGAGCCGGTCGACACGGACGAGATCCGGGCGGGCATGCATCATGAGGCTGGTTTCGGCCATCGCCGCGTGGTGGTCCTCCGAACGCGGTGTCCCGGTTTCGCGCGCGATGTCGTTGCGGAGGCTCTCGGGCGTGTAGTCCCACCAGGCCCCCATGACCACCAGCGCATCCGGGGCGCTGTCCACGAACTGCTCGACGGCGTCCAGCACGAACGGGGTGTTCGTGTACGCGGCTTGGACGATGTTGATGCTGCGGAACCCTTCGCGGTAGCAGGCGGTGAGCAGCTCGCGGACGTGGCTGGTCAACGTCGCCGCGCTGACGTCGAACAGCCCGGTGAAGTGCCCACCCATGCGTTGGGGGTTGGTCCGATACCCGTAGCTCAACGTCGGCAGCAGGAGCCCCGACACCTGATCGGCCAGCTCCCGGGCGAAGTACTCCGCGAGGATGGAGTCGGTGGCGAGCGGGAGGTGCGGCCCGTGAGGCTTGAGCGCGCCGATGGGCAGTACCGCGGTCGACTCGCGGACCGACGCGTCGAGTTGTGTCCAGGTCAGATGGCCGAGTTCTCTCCCGCCGCGCTCCCGAGTCGGGTGTCGCGGGATCACGAGTCCCCGAAGAAGGGCGAACCGATGAGCCGCTCGGACTCCCGGCCGTCCACACCGCGCGGAACATCCCCCTCGATGCCGACGCGGTACATGACGCGGTCGTAGCCGAGGTGCCCCGAGTCGGCGATGGCGAGGTGCGCGGTGGCGCGGTTGTCCCAGAACGCCACGCTGCCCGGCTGCCAGCGGAACCTGACCGTGTACTCGGGCCTGGTGACCTCCTCCCACAGCAGCTCCAGGATTTGCTCGCTCTGCCGCGGGGTGTAGCCGCGCAGCTCGCGCGGACCGGCGGTGAAGCTGGGGCTGACGAACAGCGCCCGTTCCCCGGTCTCGGGATGCACGCGCACGACGGGGTGGAACGCCTCGAGCTTCTCGGTACCTTCGCGTTCCCGGCCTGCCTTGCTCTTGGCGACGAACGCGTGCCGGGCATCGAGGGTGTCGGCGAAGTCCTTGAGCGCCTGCGGGAGGCCCTCGTATGCGGCGACGAGGTTGGTGAACGCCGTGTCGCCGCCGTAGGGCGGCAGGATGTGGGCGCGCAGGATCGCTGCCGAGGGCGGGTTCACCTGCGCGGTGACGTCGGTGTGCCAGCCGCCGTCGAAGGACTTGCGTTTGCGGCCCACGCGGGCCTCGAAGCGCCGGCTGTCGATGGGCAGGACCTCCGGGAAGCCGTCCGGCGGTTGCTTCTCGTGCGGGTGGGCCGGGGTGACCTGGCCGAACAGCCGGGCGAACGCCACCTGCTCGGCGTGCCCGATCTGCTGGTCCCGGAAGAACAGCACTTTGTGCTTGAGCAGTCCGGCGCGCAATTCGGCGACGGTGGCGTCGTCGAACGGGCCGCACAGGTCGACGCCGCTGACCTCGGCCCCGATGTAGCCGGAAGTGGGAGCGAACCCGAGCTTGACGGACGCGGTGTTCTCAGGTGCCTGGGTCATGTCGGCCTTCCCTGCTCCTCGACGGTACCGCTGAACAGCCGACTCCGTGACGACCCGATTGCGCGCAGCGCAATAGAAAGCGAAAACGAACATCGGCCTGTACCAGGGAATAACCTTCGTGGGGATTTGTAAAGGCAGTCGCTCAGATGGAGCAAATATCGGCTACTTAACGTGACAATTTCGTGTGCGATTGACTCCGCTGTTCCGGCCCCGTGCGAAATGGGATCTGCTGTTCAAGTGTCGACGTTTCAAGTGTCGACATCCGATGTGGCGTTCGTTGAGGGTGGTGTGCCACGATGTGGCCGTGGCCGAGCCTTGTTCTGGGAAGTCCGTGACGACGTGTCCCGAAATCGGCTTCACACCCTGAGGCGGGGAGCGGAATTGCCGATTCGCTGCTATTACTGCATCCAGTTTTCCGAATCTGATCCGGAATACCCGAGACGGCCGGCGCAATTCGCGGTGAACACGAGCACGCCGCGGTGCGCGTTGCACTGGCGCTTCACCTGCGCGTGCTGCAACCGCCCATCGCATTTCATGGCGACGGCGTACTGCTCGGTCGAGGAGCGCTATTTCTGCGCGCGCTGCGCCACCGGGAGCACGACCTCGGAAGCCGCGCTCGGCGCGTGGGGCTACCACTTCCTCTACCGCTCGCCGTGGTCGAACCAGTGGGAACCCTCGTTGGACGAGCTGGAACGCGGCGGAAAGCACCCGGCCCTGGTGGCAGCCGATCAGGCGACGACCTTCCCCGGTCTGGCGGACGACGAGTCCCTGCCGCCGAGCCGGCCCACCCAGCGGCAGGCGGGCCACGCCGTCGGACTCGACGACGTCGCGCGGATGTGGGACTCGAACGCCGCGGAATGGGACGCCAGTCTGGGCTCCGACGGCGACGAC